>CAYLMH010000009.1:18915-43335 GCA_964385055.1 uncultured Methanosarcinales archaeon | reverse complement strand
AGGAAAAATCAATACATTTGCGTCTCCTTGTACTTTTGACTTCGGGCATTTCTGTGCAGCAATAACTGGAACAAGTGCAGCATCCACCTGCATTTCGCCGCCAACACAAAGTTTTGGACATCTTTCTTGGACAATTGCAGTAGCTTCTTTTATTTTATCTACATAATGATGTTGTGCACTTCCATACGTGGAAAAAGAAAGCATCGCAACTTTAGGAGTAATCCCAAGCATTTGTGCAGTCGTTGCAGTATCAATAGCAATCTCTGCAAGATCTTTTGCATCAGGAGCGACATTCACACTGCAATCTGCAAAAAGAAGCAATTTATTGTTTAATACCATAAAGAATACTGCGCTTGCTTTATGAAATTTTTCATGAGTTTTGATAATCTGGAATGCCGGTCGCAGGGTGTGTGCAGTAGGATGAATCGCGCCAGAAATAACACCATCCGCATTTCCCATGTGAAGCATCATTGTTGCGAAGTAGATAGGTTCCTCCAATAATTTGCGCGCCTCTTTTTCCTGCAGTCCATGTTCTTTTCTAAGAGAAAGAAGCTCCTTCAAGTAGCGTGAGAAACTTGCGTCATTTGTTGGATCTCGTATAGTTACCGCGTCAGGTGCAAGATGATGTTTTTTGAGTGCAGCAGTAATTTCTTTTTGATTCCCAACTAAAATAGGTTTTGCAATTTTTTTCTTCAGAATAATTTTGACTGCTTCAATGGTTCGCGGTTCTGTTGCTTCAGGATAGCAAATGCGTTTTGGATTCTTTTGCGCTTCGCGAATAATTTTGGAAATAAACTGTTTCATATGTTATTTCGAGAGAAAGGGGAATATATACATTTCGGTATTTGTCCAGTGCATTCTTCACTGGGGGGGGGGGTCACGCAAGTATTTATAGAACAGAAAAATAAAATCCACCAAAGAGGTGTTTTTGTATGGATAAAGATAAAACAAGTTTATATTTACTAAGTATTGTGGGTATAGTCGCAGTTGTGGGGATTGTTGTGTTAGTGTTAAATGCTGGAATTGGTGGTATGTATGTGAGCGAAGATTTGGGTGGTCAGGCTATTGCTCTAAAACCAGGACTAAGTACGGCCTCTTCATCACTATTAAAGCCTGATCTTATTGCTCCAACTATTAATGGGATTACTGTAACATTTAAAGATGAAGGTAAATCTTCAACAGCAACTGCTGTTGTTACATTTACCATAACTAATGAGGGAGTAACTGCTATTCCTCTTGGTACCAAAATTACTCATGGTTTCCTTCTCTATTCTTATGAAAGTGTTGAAGGTGGTGGAACCAGTTTTTCAACTGATGATGTTTATTTCACTTCTACTTCTGCTTTAGGTGCAGGAAAAACTATTACTGGAACCGTTTCTTTTGACCTTGATGTAGAAGAAGTTAGAAAAATGATTAATGGTCAAAAGGAGGAATTCCTCGTCCTTGGTTATGCAGATATTGATAAGATGCTTGTTGAATCTGATGAAACTAATAATAGAGAATATGGGGAGCGCTTTGTCGTTACGCCAAGTGAAATTGTGGTAACCTAAGCTCAGGAAGTTTTAGGGATATTTTTTCTTTCTATTTTTTTTATTGCTTGAATTAGGTCTAATACCCTGCAGCTTGCTGCGATTATCGAACCCAGTTCAAGGCTTAAACATTTCGAAGTAAAGCTTCGTAATGCATTACGAAATTCCACAATTTCAATTATAAATGGAATTTCGAAATGAATCCCCCATAGAGTAAATACCTCGGAGCTTGCTCTGATTGGGATTTTTTTATTGTTACGCTATTTCACTATCATTCCTCTAATAAATTGCTAAGCATCGCAGAAATGTTTATTCAACTTATTATTAATTTGTAAATATTTTTTTTAAAGAAATATAAAATAATTCTTACATAAAAAATCCAAATAATCTTCAACCCAACTCTTTCTTCAACCTATCCAAAAACACATTGAAATCATCAACATTCACGCAAATCCCACAGGCGTGATCATGTCCGCCACCATAACCTGTTAGTCCTTCAAGTGATTTCTTAATCACGGGAGGTAAGATTTTATTAGTATCGCGAATGCTGCATTTCATCTCCAAACCTTTCTGTCTGCAAATTAAAATAGTCTTCTTAGGATATTTGTACAACAGCTCATTAGACAAATCAGAAGTAAACGACATCTTGTCTTCAGTATAGGTAAAGAGTAATATGTTGTCGTCACTATCAGTCACACTTTTCTTAAGTTCTTCATATGCGCCGTTAACTTCAGAAAACCATTTCCAAAGATATTTTCCTTGATTTGTTTTTTGCTCAAGGAAATCATCTGGTCCAGCAACTCGTGTCAATATTTTAATACAATTCATAGATTTTTTTGTTGGTCCTTTTTGAATAAAAGAAAGCACACGGGTAATCTTTCCTACTTTTGTCTCGTAGAGCGCTTCTTGCACAGTCGCGACAGGTTCCTTCATAAGTTTTGGAAATTTCGCGCAAAATGTGGCAGTAAAATCTGGTAAAAACCAATCGCCAATGCAGCCAGCCATTGCGATCCACATGTCTTTGGGATTATGCTCTTTCACCACCTGCCAGCACCAATAGTTCGTTGGTCGATTATCGCTGTCTTCAGCAACGCGCGGATTATAATATAAAACACCGGTATTATTTTGTGGAGGATGATGATCAATCCAAATAATAGTAGGAGCGCAGATTTCCTGCATTTTATCAATAAAACTTTGGCTCATCATAGGCTTGTCTAAAACAACAACAACATCAGGTCTGCATTCCTCAACTTTTGAAATATATTTTTCATCAAGTTGCGGGCTGCTTTTGACTACAATGCCAGTTCCTTTTTTGATCCATCGATAAAGAAGTAAAAAAGAGCTTAGGCCATCGGGATCATCGTCAAAAAAGAACAGCGGTCGTTCTGCAGCAGTGAGTATGGTTTGAATTTCTTGAATTTGTTTTTCTGTGAGGGGCATAAGACAAAGAAGAAAGAGGTGGTTTATATGCGTTTAGAAAGATTATGATTTTGTTTGAGGGTATTGAACTTTGTAAAATCTCTTGTAGCTGACAGTATTATAAAGAAAAATAAGAAGAGGGGTTTCAAAAGCAACTGCCAATGCAGGTTCAAGAGCAGCATAATAGTCTCCTTTTGAGAAGTAATAAAGAGCTCCAAGAGCAGTTGTTGGATATTGAAGAGCGAATAAAAGAGGAGTAAACCCGAGCAATTGAATATAATCACAGAAGGGATGTGCGGCAAGGGATTGCTGTTTGGGAAGAACATCTTCGCTATAATCTCTGTCCTGAAATTGTTTTCTAATTCCAGCAGAAACAGAGGGAGAAAGATGAGGGAGTTCAGTCTCAAGAATTTTCTCAAGAACAGCAGTGGAAGGCTCTCGCTTTTCCCGCCAATGATCTGCAGAAAAACGACCATATTCAAGTTCAGCAGCAATAACACCATCATCATAAAAGCGAACATGAATTTCATCCATGCCATCTTGGGGCGGTTCTATTTTGCGAATAAGCCCAGCAGTTTGTCCAGGAAAAATAAGTTGGAATGGTGTTCTTTGAAATCCATGAACGAGTAATTCTTCAAAAAATAGTCTTTGATATGCTCCCTGTTCATCATCACTAAAATAGCCGCATGCAACGTGAGGTCGCGTAATCCCCGAAGGATAGAGAAGAGCAGCATGAGCAGTGTCTAATATAAACTCGAGAAGCTTCATGCACACAGATACGAAACATATTTTATATGTTTTTCGTGAGTCCTTCAGGAAACAAATGAAACTTCCCTTGCTCTGTAATAAGATGCGTTTGAAGGTCAAGAATGTGACTAAAAAAGTGCTGCTTCAATTCTTGAATAATAGCATCAAGTTCAGTAACATGCTGTACTGCAAGAAGAAACAACACTTCCAATTGTGATGCGCCACGAAATGCGTATTTAATGTGCCCATGTTGAAGAATAAATTGTTTTAAAGACAAAGATTTTTCTGGAGTAAGATGTCGTAATTGGAGATGGCAAAAATATTCTGTATAACCAATTTTTTCCAATGCAACAAAAGGAATGTAATGAAGAATGACACCCTCTGCGTAAAATTTTTTCATGCGATAATGCACAACATCAAGCGTTGTCTCGCACTGTTGTGCAAGCGCATGAAGCGGCAAAGCAGCATCATTGCCAAGTGCATAGAGAAGTTTTCGATCAATCACATCAAGAGCAATATTTTCCTTCCACATTCTGCTCGGTGTTTCTAACGGAGAAATTTTTGCGCTTTGCACAAAGTGTTTGGGAAGGTGCTCCACTTTGTAAATTTCAAGCGCAATATGTGTTCGATAATCTTCAAGAGCAGATCCAAGCTCCTCGACCATCTGCATAAGAATCTGATTAAAGTGGCTAAAATCTCGTGCAACAATTTCAACGTGAAAATCCCACATCCCTAAAAATTTGCATACCCACGTTGTAAAGGGGTGCATGTCAAAGTAATAGAAAATCTTCTTTTCCTGTTCTTTTGATGCGTGGAGTTTGAAAAAAACATTGTACGTGGTGTATCCGACAGCAGAAAGATTTACCACTGTCATAAATCGTCGTATAACTCCCTCTTGCTGAAGTCGCTTAATTCTGTACGGGACAGCGCTTTTGCTGATGCCGACTGCTTTCCCGAGTTGATGATGAGACGCACGGCTATTCTGGCTGAGCGCAACGAGTAATTTTCTGTCTTTGAGGTCTAAATCAGTCATAATTGTACTATTTTTGTATTTCTATATATAATTTTCCAAAAAAGAACAAAAAAAGGAAAGAAAGCTAGTTATAGTTGTATGTCTCTATTAACAAGTAA
This sequence comes from uncultured Methanosarcinales archaeon, assembly GCA_964385055.1. Classification (GTDB taxonomy): domain Archaea; phylum Nanobdellota; class Nanobdellia; order Woesearchaeales; family DSVV01; genus JACRPI01. The sequence goes on along the minus strand of CAYLMH010000009.1, from coordinate 38,509 downwards.
CAAAAAGTAAAAAGAGGACGAACCCATGAGCAACACAACATTGTATGTGGAGTATATGAAAACAGTGAAGACAGTGCCAACAATCAGCAACACAACTCTTGCAGTAGGAGTTGCGATTGTGGTTGTTTTGATAGCAATTTTGTAGAAACAAAAAAAGAGGGAGAAAAATGCCAGCAGACCAAGGACACTATATGTTTGACCACAACGTCTATCGCGGAACAGCTGTTCCTGAATGGAGCAAGTGGTTGTTTTGGACAGTGATAATCATTGCAATAATTATATGGTGATAGAAATGCCTGCGGACGAAGGAACATCGACGTATTATGCGCATTATTACCAGAGAAAAATTCCAGAATGGCTGAAAATCTTGTTTTGGATAATCGTAGTGATCACAATATGGAAGTGGTGAGGAAAAATGACAGACATGGACGACCCAGCACAATATAAAAACAGATGGATGAAATATGCAACTCCTGAAGAAATCGCTGCGTATTTCGAAGCGCAGAAAGATCAACCTGTTTCTATCCAGAGGACAGATGGAGAATGGGAAGAGATTGATCAGCGAGAAGAAGAGCTCCAGAGCACAAGAAATTTTGGGAGAGCAATGGATGGAGCAACAGACTTATTGGCACAGCAAGGAAAAAGCAGGGATGGTCTTACTGAAGAACTTGCATATTTTGGTTCTACAAGAATAGGTTATGAATATTATCATGCATGTCGTGTAATCTATCGAATAGGCGTGGAAGCAGAGGACATGTGGAAAGAAGTGCAGGGAGGGAAAAAACCTACTGATGATCTACTTCAAAGGCTCCAGAATAAAGAATACAGAGCAGAATCTGAAAGCAAAGATGAAGTTATTTTTAATCGCTTGAAAAGAGCAATTGACGAAGAAGTTGCAGATCGTCCAGGGTGTACGCCAGGGAGAGACGGGGGATTACGATATATCTTTAACATTGAACATATTCTCCAAAACGATCCCTGGGCAAGAGATGTGCAGAGAAAACTAATCAGTATGAATCAATGGACAAACGCAATGATGTATGCGTATGATAGAATATTGGAGAAGCTGTACAGAACTGACCAAGGGTCATTTAATCTTGCTGTAGATCGTCACAATAATTTTAGAGGGCATGGCTATTGGGATGATGGAGAATATATTGCGCTGGAAGATAAAATAAAAGAGTATCGTGAAATAAGTAGGGTGGGTGAAAAATGAACAAAACAGAATTTGAAACGCACTGTAATCAATTAATTCCATTAGTAACAGGAAATATTACTGAGAGGGAAGCCGTTGTGTCAGCATTAGAGGAGTTAGTTAATAACCAAGAGCTGCAATCTCCAGAAGATGTTAAAGGACAACTAAAAAGAAAGTACATTCTTGTATGTGCAACACCAGGAACAGATGCATACCAGAATCTTCATAGGGTTTTGTCAAAGCATCCAAAAGCAGTTCAAGTATATAACGGAATTGCCAATCTCTGGGCTGCTGAAGCACGTGTAGCACAATCTCATTATGAAACTGAGGATGAACTCTTTAGGCAAAATGCTCGAGGATATTTTCCATCAACACCATATGAGCGATGGTTTGTAACAGCGACAGACAAAGAAGTAGGGGGTCTTGTAAACAAGAAACAAAGAGAGGGTATGCGTGCCAATTATCTTCAGTATTGTAAAGAGCGTGAAGCAGAGTACAGAAGTGCAGCACAATAAACACCTTTTTATTTTCATAATTTCTTCTTTCTTCAATGGACACCTCCTGGATAAAAACAAAGGGAAGAACATTTGATCCCATTCAATTAAAAGTTGCATACCAAAAAAACTTTAATCAAACAGCAAAACAGGACTATGCAAGCCAATCCCCTAATATTTTCGTGGGCAGATTTGGCTATCCAAACATAAATGTTGGCTTTCTTAATACAGAACAGTACACAGAGCATGATGAACAAATTGCTTGGGGAAAAAACAACAAACAGATTCCAGAAATCATTAAACTGAGAACACAGCTCATCAATTCTTCATTCAAAACAACAATCCATTCATTTAATGAAAAGTTATTAGGAATGGCGCAGGAAATAAGTCAGGCAGCAAAACCAGTGGATATGGAAATCAATCTGGAGAAAAAACCATTCTTCTCGATAAACATGAATCAGGAGGCTGCTCCTCATGGACCAAATACAAAACTAAAGCGTGCCCAACTCACGGAAAATCCAAAAATCCCTGTGCATATTGACAAAGCAGTGTCAGATAACGAATTTAAAGCAGCAGATGCGCTGACGTATCTCACGAAAAAAGGATATGACGAACACACCCTAACAAAACTTTTGACAGTAGGAAATCTTGGCATCAAAAAGCAGCGAAAGCTCGTTCCCACGAGATGGGGAATTACAGCAGTGCATTCCACAATCGGCAACAATATCTGCAAAGAAGTAAAATATAATGAGTCTGATCAATATGCAGCGTATTTTGGAAGCTATCTGGGAAATTATTATCTCATGCTGACCTTCCCTGACGTCTGGCAATATGAATTGTTTGAAACAATTATCAGTGAGAATATGCATTTCTCCACAAATTACGAACCCTATGAAGGAAGAAAAGAATATGCGCATGAAACAGCAGGAGGCTTCTACACAGTGCGCCTTGCGTGTCTCGAACAATTGCAAAAAAGAAAGCGTCAAGCTTCTGTGCTCGCATTGAGATTTATCAATCCAAAAGAATATGTTGCGCCGCTCGGGGTATGGGTCACGCTTGAAGCAGCGAGACGTGCAATACAAGCACAGCCAATCGTTTTCTCGTCAAAAGAATTACTGCTCAATTACACGCAGCTTTTTGTCAAGAAGAAATTTGGTTTGGATGTTACTCCAATCTTACAAAAAAGTATCCTTTTACAAAACATAAAGAGTCAAAAGAAGTTGACAGAATTCTAAGCTCCTTTGAGAATTTTTTTAGCGCGCACAATTGCTTCAGTGCTGGTTGGGGGGAGATAGTGTTCTCCTCCAAGGAGTTCGATAACTCCATGGTTTTCAAGAGCTTCATGAACTTTTGGTTGTACTGTTGCAAGGAATATTTTCCCGCCATTTTTGTGAGCTCTATGAATAAGAAGCTCGAGTGCGTGCAGCGCAGTTGCATCGATGACATGGACATATTTCATGCGAAGAATAAGGATTTCATTTTTCTTGTGAGGAATCCGTTCTTGAATAAAGCTTGCAGCGCCAAAAAACAAAGGACCATTAATATCGTAAAGAACTAAACCAGGAATATCTTTAACGCTTTCGTGGAGCATTTTGCTTCCTTCACTTCCGATTTTTGCGCTTTCTTCAAGGGAAGTAATGGGGACTTCACTGACTCGTTTGATAAAGAGCAGTGCTGCTAAAACAACGCCAACACCAACTGCGATAGTTAAGTCAACAAAAACAGTGAGGAAGTATGTTGCAAGAAGTACTGCAACATCAGGAAGCGGTGCACTGAAAAGACGAACAAAATGCGGTACTTCGCTCATCATGTATGCAACAGTCATGAGAATTGCAGCGAGTGCGGCCATGGGAATATATTGCGCATAATCTGCGAAGAGGAGAACAATGAGAAGTAACACAAATGCATGAATAAGAGCAGCGACACGAGTTCGCGCACCATTTTTGATGTTTGTTGCAGTTCGCGCAATTGCGCCTGTTGCGGGAATGCCTCCAAAAAATGGAACAATCATATTGCCAATCCCTTGAGAAATAAGTTCTTTATTGGAATTATGCTTTGTTCCAGTCATACCATCTGCAACAACAGCAGAGAGGAGAGATTCAATTGCGCAGAGCATCGCGATAGTAAAAGCAGGCGCGAGAAGCGTAGGAAGTGTTGCAAGATCAAAAGGAAGAAATGCAAAAGAAGGAAATCCGTGAGGAATGGTTCCAACTGTGGGAATTTTGTCGCTGAAAAAAAGACTGACGAGCGTTCCTGCGAGGAGTGCAATTGGTGCAGCAGGAAATTTATAATATTTTTTCCAGAGAAAAAAGACAAGGAGTGTCACAGCACCGACAAGAAAAGCATAGAAATTAATTCCATGTTCCATTCCGTAGTAGAGTTGTTGGAGGGTTTCAATAAAGCCGTGGGGGCGATGCTCAAGGGTCAAGCCGAGAAAATCTTTAATTTGTCCACTAAAAATAATGGTTCCAATCCCTGCAGTGAATCCTACAATTACAGGATAAGGAATATATTTGATAACAGCGCCAAACTTGAAAACTCCCATAATTATTAAAATAATTCCTGCAAGAAATCCCGCTATAAGAAGTGACTGCATACCATAATCATTGACAATGCCAAGGAGAATGACAATAAATGCGCCAGTTGGTCCGGAAACTTGATATACAGAACCAGAGAAAAGTGCGATGATCGCTCCAGCAATAATTGCAGTATAAAGCCCTTGCTCAGCGGTTGCTCCTGATGCAATGCCAAAAGCAATTGCAAGCGGAAGTGCAACAAGTCCAACAATAATTCCCGCAATAAGGTCGTGAGTAAAATCTTCTTTAAAGTAGTCTACTACTTTCTCTTGAAGAGAGCGAAAGTTCAAGAAAGAAGAGATGTCCATAACCAAAAAAGACGAGGCCACTTATTTATATTCATTATGATCTAAGAAAACATATTTGAGAGTCTTTGGCAAAAATGAAGAAAAAAAGACACATTAGTTCAATATTTTTCTAAATTTCTCACTTCTCCAATGTTTATAATCGCGATGAAGAAGATGCAGCAATTCAAGCAATTTTTTTGAATTTTTGAGCGCAAGACAATGATGTCTGATAAAATGTTTGTCATACCCTGAAATTTTCTGTAATTTTTCTTGAAGTTGCACAAGAAACTCTTTGTCAAATTCAGGAATATGTTGGAGGACAAATCCAATCGTCTCATGATGAAGAAGCAGCCGAACAACATCATCAAGAACAGTTTCATTGCCGAGCTTTGCAAGTGCGATGATTGCGTAATTTTTTGTAAGAAGTTCTTGTTGATCGAGTATTTCAAGAACCCGTTTGGTAAAGCTTTTGTCCTTAATTTGTCCAATTACATGAAGTGCTTCCTGTTGCATTTCCTTTGAGCCAGAAAGCATGTCTAAAAGAATGGGTTGGACAGTGATTCGATTTTTCTTCCAAAAAAGTTGACACGCACGAGAACGAATTTTAGGATTCGTATGTTCTAATAATTTTTCAAATTCTTGAAGCGGATCTTCTCCACCTTTACTAAATGATTCAAGTTTTTGGGCTTTATGTTCATTGCTGTCCACTTTCAAAAATTTCCTGTACACATCTTCTAAACCAAGAAGTCCTGCGTTCATTTGATCAACAGATATTTTGTATTGTCGCAGTGCTTGTGCAACACGAACAAGCAATTGTTTAGAATCAATAGAAGTGTATAAACGGATGCTGTGTGTTTGTCCCTCGCTCTCAAGAACAGTATAATCAAGGAAGAGATGCTGTTTCTGCAGCGTATAAAGAACTTTGTTAATATTTTTTCCAGTGCAGACAATATCGAGGACATTGGTATCTCTGTACATTTGTTTGAGTTTTTTCACAGAACCGTCAAAAAGAAGTTTTCCTTCATTAATAATAAGAAGCCGCTTGCAGATTTTTTCCACTTCTTGAAGCTGATGATCTGTATAAACAATAGTGGTTCCTTTGTCATTAAGTTCTTTCAGAATGGAGCGAATTTCATCTTTTGCGTAAGTATCAAGACCAAGAAGCGGTTCGTCAAGAAAAAGAATTTTTGGATTCTTAAGCAGCGCGACAGCAAGGGAATATTTTGCGAGCATGCCTGTGCTCAGACGCCAGACATCAGTAGTTCGTTTATCTTCAAGTTTAAATTTTTTCAGAAGATAGTCAATGCGCGGTTTTGCTTCAGCGTCAGGAATGCCGCTAAAAGATGCGGCGAGCGCCATGTTCTTCTCAAGAGAAGCCCAGCCAATGCCTGAATAATCTTGGCTGAACATCCAGGAAATGTCTTCTTTAATCTTCTCTTGATCTCGTTCAATGTCATTCCCATAAACCTGCACTTTTCCTGAGGTCTTTTCCATGTTTGTCGTGAGGATGCGCATGAGGGTACTTTTTCCAGCGCCGTTAACGCCGATAAGGCCGACAAAATCTCCTGCATGAACATCAAAGCTGATGCCAGAGAGTGCTTTCGTAAGCAGTTTCCCTCGAAAAAATACTTTGTATTGGTAATAATCTTTTTTGAGATCGCGCACCGTGATAATAGGACGTTTCCCTTGCTTTGCCATCAAAACCACCGTCCTTCAATTTTTGCTCTGCGGATACCGTAGTAAAAGAGATAGAAGCCCGCAAGGAAAATCAAGAGGTTGACAATAAGACCGCTTAAAATAAGAACAAGGATTTCTTTTTGATAATACACATGATTGAGAAAAAGAGTTTCTCTCCAAATTAAAATGATGTATGCGCTCGGTAAAATTTTTGGAAGAAAGACAAGAAATCTTGGAAGAAACGTGGTTGGAAAATATTGTCCAGAGAAAAATCTGTTCAGCTGTTCCATGAAAAAGCTGACCGGATTTCCCTGTTTCAAAAAGAGGGTTGCGCCGACAGTCATGAGTTGAAATCCTAAATTTCCGACAATAAAAATGCCTAACGCAAGAAGCAAGGTGATCCAGTTTTCAAGTCCAAAATACAAGAGGCTTTCTGTCGCGCTAAACTGTACGAGCAGGCTGTACACAATAATCATCGGAATAAAGATAGTAAATATGTCGAAGAGGAGCATGGTAAGAAAGTTAATGAGGAAATATTCGCCAATGTGCATGTTGGAGAGATAAACAAGTTTGAAAAGCCCGCTCTGGCTGTCCTCGTGGAATTTATCAGTAAAGCTTGCACCCACCCCATCGACAAAGTAAATCGCGACACTACCGACAAGAATGAAAGGCATGTATCCGATTCCTTCATAGCCAAGGGTCGATGGATCAATAATTTTCGCGAGAAAAAACCACATAAGCACCTCTAAACAAGTGTTCATAACATTAATGAGAATGTTTACTTTAAAAGTGCAGAACTCTTGCCAGCGGCAGATAAGGTTTGTTTGTAATTTTCGGAAAAAAGGAAACATGTTTTTTTTTGCGTTCTTTGTGCTTAAAAAACTTGCGGTGTGTTTGTGCTTGGGCGGTAATGAAAGTAATGATGCCCGAGGGAAAATGAATCGTGAAAACAAAACATTTATATAGCTTATACACTAAAAAAAGCATCATGTCTAAGGTAACAGAACAACGTTTGGCTGGATTCCGAGCAGCGCGAAATCAAAAAAAGATAGATAATCAAAACGCAAGGGAATCACGCGGGGGATTTGGGAAGGGTACAACAAGCGGCAGTACATATCTCAAGCGCAGTTCAAGCAATAGAAGCGCATATGGTTCAAATCCAAATGTAGAGTAATAAAGCTACTCATGATCTCATCATGAAATAAAGAGGTGGAATTAAATGGCATTAAAACCGAAAGCAGATGCAATAAATAATGAAAGAGTGTATGGGACTGCAAAAATGCGAGCAAGTCAAGATGATGCAGCAAAAGCGTCAAACCCTAAGATGCAGCAGGGAAAAACAGCTGACAATCGAAAGACAGGCATAGTACGCCGAAAATAAAAAAGGTGAAAACATGACGGGAGCAAGTAAACAAGATCAGAATGATAAGAATAATCCGAAGGTTTCCGCAATACAGAAAAAGCGACAAGAAGCTGGGCAAAGACCGTCCGGTCCGGGAACATCAACAAACACACGACCAAACACAGGCTTAAAAAGAAGAAGTGAATAAACACTTCCTCATGCTTTTATACTGTAAGAGAGAAGGAGGGTTATACACATGGTAAACATTGGAGAAAATCGAAAAGGATCAGTTCGATTAGACAAAAACGAAGCGAATGTTAATGCAGCGCGTAATAGGAAAGAGGCTGCACGAGATGCGGCAGCAGCAGCAAACCCAAAAACGCAAGGAAGACCTGGGACAGGACACATTAAAAGAGCATAATCTCTTTTTACTATCTTTGACAAAATGGCTGCTTCACGACGAGAAAAATATGCTCCTGCGGAGATAAGTGCAGATCGCGCTGCGACGCAGAGCGAGAGAAATGAAGCGCGAAATACGGGAAAAGGAGTTTCATTTTTACGATCAAGATTAAAAAAAGCAACAGATCGTGCGAAAGAATAAAAAATGAGGTGTATGAAATGGGAGTAACAGACAAAGCTAAAGGTTCAAATACTGAAGGGACACACGCAAAAACAATGTCAACACGAAAAGGAAGTGGTGGAGCTACAGCGAAATTAAAAGTACGCGGTGGATCTGGATCTACAACAGGACATTCAACGTCCAAGAAAAATTAGTTTTCTTCTTTTTCTCGAAAAAATGAACAAAAGCAAAGGGCCAACAGATCAGAGTAAAGCAAATCCTGATCCAAAGCAAGCGAAAGGAAAAGTAGTTGCAACAATTAAGAAAGGATTAAAGATTAGGAAATAATTTTTCTTATTCTTCATTAATTATAACACAAAAAAGTGCCAAGCAACAAACACGCACCAGTAAACTCTAAATGTCAGGGGGACCCATCTCACTCCAGTGAGATGGGGTCTTTTTAGTAAATAAAAATACAAAGAAACAATAATTATACATACATCAAATAATACTAAAGAACATCAAATTCTCGTTCGCATTTCTTTTCTGCGTTTTTCAAGCCATTTGTACACAACAGCATGCGGCGCTCCTTGAAGCAATGATTCCATTGCGCGTTTGCAAATGCTGACGTTTTCAGTTTCTCCTATAATACCAATACTTTTCCCATAAACACAAATGCTCGTCTGCGTCAATTCCTCAATCACAAGTCGTGCTTTTCCTTCTTTCCCTATAATGCGCCCTTTAATACGGAGAAGATGATTTTCTTTGACATATCGTGTAATGTCAATAAGCTCAAAAACATAATCTTGTTTAAGGAGAAGGAGTGCAATTTCTGGGTTAAACCCGCGACCGATTGCGCGAATAATGTCTCTGCTCACATACAGTTGAAGTGCGTCGCTTCCTTGGATAGTAACATCTCCTTCTTGAGAATCAATGCTTAAATCAACATGCATTTCTGTTTCTACTTTACTTTTGGTTTCCCCTTTTTTGCCAATAAGAACTGCAATACGTTCTTTTGGTATTTTAACATCATAGGAAAATTCAGCCATAATAGAGAAGAAGCAAAGCCCCTTTTTAAATGTTGATCTTGGCAGGTCAAAAATATGCGAAAAATGACTGCAACCTATATATAATAGAACAACTTGAAAATTCGTATGAAACTCAGGAATGTCCTTGTTGTTCATAAGATGGGATATAGTGTTATAGAAAAGCAGACAGTTGATGCAGTCATGGAGCTCCTAAGAAAAAAGAAAATTCTTCATCGTTCTATCTCCCGCCTCGAAGTGAATCACGAAATAGTGAAAGGAAGAGACCTTATCATTATTGTGGGAGGAGATGGGACGTTTCTAAAAACAGCGCAGTACACCACAGGCAGTATTCCGTTTCTTTGCATTAATGCAGATCCAGAAAAGACAGAAGGATTTTTTTCAGGCGCAACAAAAAAAACATGCACAGCAAAAGTGGAAAGCATTTTGAAAGGAAAAATAAAACCAAAAAAATTCTGGAGATTAGGTGCAAAAATAAACGGAACAGAAATAGAGCCATGTTTGAATGAATATTATGTGGGTCAGCAGAAACCGTATGATGTTTCCCGCTATGTCATCCAAACAGGAAAAAAGAATGAAGAACAAAAAAGTAGCGGTGTTCTTGTCTGCACTGCAGCAGGATCAACTGCATGGTGCAGAGGCGCAGGCGGAAAAGTTTTGAAGCCAGAAAATAAAACATTCCAATTTGTCGTGCGAGAGCCGTATGTGGGAACATTGCTAAAAACAAAAATAACAAAAGGAATTCTCAAAGAGAAAGAAATGATCAAGATAACAGCAAAAACAGATGGAATGATTATTGTACCAGACGCAGTGGGAAAAGAGCATCTGTTTCCAAAAAATGCTGTTGTGGAAATAGGTCTTGCAAAAAGTCCAATTCTTCTGTTCAAATAAAAAAATCTATATATTCTTTAAGGAATAGAAATCAAAAACCTTAAAAGCATGAGCGATCTTCGTTTTTCCATGAAAAACGTTGGTGCGTACTTTATTCTCAATGAAATGCATTCTAAAAATGGAATTATCACAGATGCGAACAATGCGATTGGTGCAGGAATACGAGTAATCCATTACAGTGAAAAAAAACTTCGTAAAAGAGAAGTGTTGGAGAATGCGTATATTCTTTCCGCGTTATGCAAAAAAAATAATGTGCTTTTTATTATCGAAGATTATCCGGACATTGCAGCATTAGTCAGCGCAGATGGCGTTCACTTAACGCAGGAGTTTAATGTTGAGCATGTTCGTAAAATAATTGGTCCTGAGAAACTTATTGGCATTAATTTCACTTCATTGCGCGAAGCAGTGTATGCAGAAGAAAAAGGTGCGGATTACATTGGTGTGGATACAAGAATAGCGCCACAGCTTACGGTAAAAGGAGCTGTGGGCTCTATGAAGAAAATGCGAGACTTATTGACCGTTCCTATTGTTGCGCTTGGTGCGTTTACGTTGGAGCAGACACAGGAGTTGCTTGTTGCAGGGATAGATGGTGTGGGTATGATGCCCTTGCTTTCTGATGAGGGGGGCATTGAGCAGTACGTCAAGCAAGTCCTTGCAATTCAGGATGCAAGAAGAACATTTTAATCTTCGACTTTTATCGCAGCATTTTCTAATGAAACGTTTATAAAACCAGAAACACTCCCTTCATCACGGTGTAATTGATGAAGCTTCGTTTACGATATTATAATTCTCTCGCAGTGTTGGAAAGAGAGTATGAAAGTATTGGCTGCGATCCAGCAGGAATTAAAATAATGAACAAGAAGGGAATATTTCTTACGATAAAAGTGGAAGCCCTGCAACTCAGAGCAGCAATAATTCTCAAGCAGGAAATGATGGCGCTTGGTGGAGAAGTGGTGGTGAGCAGAGACGTCATGACGCTCAAGCCAGAGAAAACAGATGTTTTAATTTTAGGAACAGAAAAACAGTGTCAAAAGCTGGTCATGAAGCTCTATCAACAACCGTTTGGTTGCAAAGAGCTTGCAGAACAACTCAAGAATCTGCTTGAAAAAAAGCTCTACATAGAACCAGGCGTGTGGAAAATAGAAAATCGTTTGCTTGATTTTACAAAACCAATTATTATGGGAATTATAAACATCACGCCAGACTCTTTTTCAGATGGAGGAAAATTTTTCAGCACTGATACGGCGATAGCGCAGGCAAAACAGCTTATTGCAGAGGGCGCAGACATACTTGATTTAGGCGCAGAAAGTTCTCGGCCAGGAAGTGAACCTGTTTCAGTAGAAGAAGAGCTGAAAAGATTGCTTCCTGTGCTTCAGGCGTTAAAAAATGACCCCTCTATAAAGATCCCTGTCTCTATTGATACCTACAAACCAGAAGTTGCAGAAGCGTGTCTGAAACACGATGCTGATATCATCAATGACATTACAGGTATGCAAAATCCTGCAATGCGAAAAGTAGTCGCAGAAAAAAAAGTTCCAGTCATTATGATGCACATGCAAGGCACACCAAAAACAATGCAGGAAAATCCACAGTACAACGATGTCGTGGATGACATCATCTCTTTTTTCGAGCAACAAATTAGTGTATGCGAACAAGAAGGAATAACACAAATAATCTGTGATCCAGGGATCGGGTTTGGAAAAACAGTAGAGCACAATCTCCAAATTCTGAATCGCTTGAAAGAGTTCAAAATTCTTGGAAAACCATTGCTCATAGGAACGTCAAGAAAATCGTTTATCAACAAAACAATTGGTGGCTTGCCAGATGATCGCTTAGAAGGAACAATTGCAAGCAATGTTATTGCATGCATGAATGGTGCGCACATCTTTCGAGTCCATGATGCCAAAGCGTGCAAACGCGCGCTTGATCTCACAAATCTCATCAAGATTGGAGAAAAAAAATAATGATGGGGAAAATAACACTCAAAGGACTCAGGTATCAAATAAAAATAGGTGTTACAGAAGAGGAACGCAAACAACCACAATCTGTGCTCATCGATCTTCAGCTGTATCTCGATATCACAAGAGCAGTGGCAACAGAAGATATTGAAGAAACAGTAAACTATAGTGCTGTACAAAAAAAAGTAAAAGCATTTCTAGAAAACAAGGAATATTTTTTAGTGGAAAAAGTAAGTACTGATCTTGTCAATCTACTCCTTTTTGAATTTGAAAAAATCAAAGCAGTAAAATGTACCTGTTGGAAACCAGAAGCGCTGAAAGACGCGGAAAATGTAGGTGTTACTGTTGTCAGAAAAAGAAAGTAAAATCTTTATGGGACTAGGAACAAATCTTGGAAATAAGGAAGAAAATCTAAAACACGCTATTGAAGAAATAAAAAAAGTCGCAGAAGTTCTTCTTTGTTCACCTGTCTATGAAACAGAGCCTATTGGGCTTGCGAACCAGCCGTTATTTTATAACCAAGTGTTAGAAATACGCACCCCTTTGAATCCAGAAGCGCTTCTCGTTGCGCTAAAAGACATTGAAAAAAAATTAGGAAGAGTTCCAACAATCAGAAATGGTCCAAGAACTATTGACTGCGATATATTGTATTATGAAAAGAGAATTGTAGAAACAGAAACACTGGTAATCCCGCATCCTCGCGCGGCAGAACGTGCGTTTGTTCTTGTGCCACTCGCTAATATTGCACCAGAATTTCTAGATCCAGTACAAAAGAAAAAAATCCGTGAATTAGTGAAAGAGCTTCCAGAAGAAGAGAAGAAGAAAGTAAGACAAATCGTCCCCACCTTGCAATACTCCTAAAACTATATATAGAAAGGCACTTCTAAAAAAGGATAATGTTTATCGGTGTTCCGAAGGAAATAAAAAACAGTGAAAACAGAGTGGGTTGTACGCCTGAAGGAGTGAAAAAGCTCGTTTCTCAGAAAAATAAAATATGGATTGAAGCAGGCGCAGGTTTAGGCAGCGGCTTCGATGATTATGAATACAAAAAAGCAGGCGCACAGATTGTTTCAACAGACGATGTCTGGCGAGCAGAGATGATCGTTAAGGTCAAAGAACCCTTGCTTATGGAGTATCATCTACTCAAAGAAAATCAAATTCTCTTTACATATCTTCATCTTGCGGGTGTTGATCCAGATCTCACAAGAGAACTATTGCGAAGAAAAATGACTGCAATTGCGTATGAGACAGTGGAAAACAAAAAAGCAGAGCTTCCGCTCCTCAAGCCGATGAGTGCAGTTGCAGGAAAAATGGCAGTCCAAGTAGGAACTGAATATTTGGCAAAATACAAAGGAGGCAGAGGAATTTTATTGGATGGAATTTACAATGTATCTCCAGGAACAGTCGTCATTGTGGGTGCAGGAACAGTAGGCCAGAATGCAGCGCATGTTGCGCTGACGAGAGGAGCAAAAGTAGTGGTGCTCAATCGTTCAAAACCAAAACTTATCGAGTTGCAGAAGTGGGCAAAGCAGAATAAGATCAATACAAAGAATTTCGTGTGCGAGCTTGCAACAGATGGAGCAGTCGAAAAATGGGTAAAAGAAGCAGATGTGCTGATTGGGGCAGTGCTTGCAGTTGGTGCAAAAGCGCCAGTTGTTGTTGCAGAAAAAATGGTTAAGCTGATGAAAAAAGGTGCAGTGATTGTGGATGTTGCGATTGATCAGGGAGGATGTGTTGCAACCAGCAGACCGACGTCGCATAAAGAGCCAATCTTCATGAAATATGATATTATTCATTATTGTGTCACGAATATGCCAGGTGCCTATCCAATGACATCAACGATAGGGTTGACAGCAGAAACGCTTCCGTATGTTCTTTCGCTGGCAAAAAATGGAGTTCTCAAAGCAGCAAAAGCAGATAAGAACTTTGCGAAAGGAATAAACACGTACAAAGGGCTGCTGACCAATCAAAATGTTGCAAAAGCGTTAGAGATGGAATATAAATGGAAGGATTTCTGGAGTTTAGTGAGATAATCTCTTTTTTCTCATAAAAAAATACGCATAATTTTAATCTATGAATCGTCTCACTAAGTAAAATCACAATTCATCTCTTTATTTTTTAAAATAAAAACAATATAAAGAGAACAAGGTTTCTTCCTATATGCAAACGATAGAAGCAAGAATAGAAGAGGCAGAGCGAGCAAACCGTGTTGCAAGTTTTCTTATTCCTGTACAACAGGGGAACATATTTCTCACAGAACGAGTGAAAGATCCATACAAAAGATTTTATTGTGCAACAGGGGGCAAAAGAATATACTTACCAGATAATGCACGATATGAAACACCAGAAGAAACAGCAGTAAGAGAGTTTTGTGAAGAAAAATATTCAGGAACAGTAAAGCCAGAAGAGCTTCTTCGTTTTGATCTTTCGTTGATGTATTTGGGGTTTATTTTTGATGATGAATTTAATTTCATCTGTCACACGTCGATTGCATGTCTTGATGGGGCACCAGATTTTGTTTTGAAGCAAGATGAAGTACGAAGAAAAAGAAATTTGCAAGAGATAACGCCAGAAAACATAAATCCGATTACACAGCATATGTTAGAGAGAGTGCGATTTATGGATTTTAATTACATGCTTCCTGCAGTATATCAGCAGAGAGACTTCCTGTTTCCGCAAATACCTCATTTTAGCAAAGAACCACCGTTTGATGTTCCTACAGAAAAATATTGTCGTTGGAGAGAATAAAAAAAGTGGTAGGCACCTGAAGATTGTATCATACACGTTCTGTTGTGTGCTCCTGATCCTTCTCTGTTCCGAACCCCTTGAAGCATCAGGTGCGTCATTGAGTGCTGCTTCATTCCTGACCTGACACGGTTCATGAAGCATCCGATCCTCAAGGACAGAACATCATTGTACAGACCAAGCACAACAAAATATGCATAATCCGCTCTCCAGTTTCACCCCATCATAAGCCAGTTTATGGTGACAGGAGTCGGCTACTCTCCCAGTAGAGCCTACCAAGGAGAAGCAAGGATGTCTTGTATTTTAAATGTTGTGCACAATCACCTTTATAATTTCTAAAAACCTCCTATCACTTATGCAAGCCCAGATTATGTTCTTAGGAACAGCAGGAGATTCGTTTGTGTTAAGCAAACAGGATAGAATCGCAGGGGGCTTTATAGTACAAACAGAAAACGCGCAGCTCCATATTAATCCAGGTCCAGGCGCATTCCTTGCGGCAACATTGGCGAAAATACAAGTCCAAAAAACAACAGCAGTCATAGTGACAGATAACACCTTCATCCACACGCACGATGCGCAAGCATTAATCGAAGCAATGACCTTGGGAACATTTGACGCAAAAGGATTATTGCTTGGTCCAAAGAGCGCATTGGAAGAAATTGATCCAAAAAATCCTCCACGAGTTCAAAAAAAATATCAGGACGCAGTCGAAAAGACAATACTCCTCCAAGAAGAAACACGAGTAGAATGTAATGGGGTCCAAATACAAACAGTAAAAATAAAGAATAGCGATTCCACTGCAGTTGGTCTGAAAATAATCACAAAAGACTTCTCGCTCGGGTATACAGGAAAGACAAAATACACTGCAAAACTAAAGGATGCGTTCAACGATGTGGAAATTATGATTCTTGAACTCTCCTTGTTGACAGAAGAAAAAAAAGAAGATGGCCTTTCTCTAGAGGAAGTGAAAAAGCTGATTGAAGAAATTAAGCCCCAGCTTGCAGTACTCACAGGATTTGGTATTTCCATAATGAAGGAAGATATTCTTGAGCTCACGCGCGCTCTTTACAAACAAACAGGTGTCCAAGTGATTGCGGCAAAAGAAGGGTTTTCTTTTGACCCAACGAATTACGCAGTGAAACTAAGACAAAAAAGATTGAATGGCTTTTAGGTGAGTAATGTGTATCAAGAAATTAAAGCAATAAAGATAATCCATACCCCACAAAGCACCCTCCTGCAATGAAAGGAATTGCAGGATAAAATTTTCCTTTTTCTCCGTAATAAAAAAGAAGCGCAAGTGCGCATGTTGTCGTAATCGTAGTAATAACTGGAGCGACAAATCCTCCAGTAGTCTTCAAAAGTACGCCTGAGAAAAGAAGAGGGAATGCAACATCTCCTCCTCCAAGAATAGCGGTGCTCATTGTTTTTGTTTCAGAAGGAATCTTTTTCAGCGTTTTCATACTTTTTTGTTTCTCTAAAGCAACAGGTACTGCTCCTTGTTTTTTATCAACAGTA
This sequence comes from uncultured Methanosarcinales archaeon, assembly GCA_964385055.1. Lineage (GTDB taxonomy): Archaea > Nanobdellota > Nanobdellia > Woesearchaeales > DSVV01 > JACRPI01. The sequence continues at coordinate 22,224 of CAYLMH010000009.1, read as the reverse complement.
TAAGGGATATACAATCCGGCAAAAACTTTTTGTTCTGTCTGGAATTTCGCCATTGCGATCATGTGTTTGCTTTTCCAGACAGCATACATGTCATACAATGCAAAAAGGAGAAGCGCGATCGTGATTGCAAGAACATTAAAGAGAGGCACGAGTAGTGCCGCAAGACCACCGTAAATAAAAATTTCGGTGAGGTTATGAATAAAAATATGATTCCTAAACACTTTAAAGTATGCAAGGAGCGCCGCAACAAAAAGAGTCATACTATAGAGATGTTCTGAAATAAAGGGAACATTATTGAATATTTTCGCAAAAAGAGGGATGAGTGCCAGAACAAGAGTAAGAACAACACTAAAAAAAAACCAGAATTTCCAGAGATTTCCTTGTTTGAATTTGATCAAAAGTAAAACAGCGAGCGTTCCTAAGAATACAGGAATCACAAGATAGATCCAGCTAAAAGATTCATTCTCTACAAGGACAGGGGTTATCTTTCCGTTCGCATACATTGCTTCGTTAGGGACAGTCTTACCAGTCTTTGCGCTCTCTTCAATGTCAATATACTCCGAAACAACAAACAAGCCATAAAATTGTGCAAGCACAAAAATAAGCAGCAGCGTTGCGGTAATGGTCACAGAATGTTTCATCTTATTATGGCCATTTTCGTTCTATTTAACAGTTACTATTTGAGAAAATTCTCTTTGTATGTCTTACATGATATTTATCAAAAATAAAGCTCATGTAAGAAAAAATACACATATTTTACATAATATTTAAAAGTAATAACTATTATGTAAGAAAAGAAGCACAAAAAATGAGCGGTGTGAAGAAAAAAGACGAGCGGCAGCTACTTGAAGTACTCACACTGCTCAAAAAAGTAGAGCCAAAAGAAATTATCAAACTTCTGAAAGAAAAAGAAAAGCAAGAACGCCAGCAGCAGAGTCAGTATATTCCTGTTTCTTTGTTCACTGCAACGCCGCTAAGCAGCCTTGAAGCAATAACAGTGTATCTTCGGGAGAAGCAGCACTTACAATTTGTGCAAATGGAAAAGCTGCTTGGCAGAAATCAGATTGCATTGAGTACAACATATGGGCGCGCACGAAAAAAATACGCTGGTTCTTTCGATATTTTAGAAACAAAATATATTATTCCTTGTTCAAGTATTGCAGATAAAAAGCTAAGCGTTCTTGAAAATATTGTCTGGCACCTCAAAAAAACATATTCTCTCTCTAACGCAAATATCGCAAAGCTCCTCAAAAAAGATCAGAGAACAATATGGACCGTTCTCAAACGTGCAAAGAAGAAAGAGGTGAGAACATGAGCGCAGAAAACAAAATGCGAAACATGAATCACCTTCTTGCAGCAGTTGTATTTGTCTTCTTCATAATCATAGCGCTAATGTTGTCTACAGAGGAAGTGGGGGCAGTCAACACAGGACTTGGAACAAATGCAACTCTTAAACTCTTTGATGATGGTGATATTGTTCCAAACACAGCGAGCACTGTTAAAATCCCAGGATTAGAAATTAACAATCTCTTCAATGATACAAGTAATGTATACTTCTACGCGAATTATACAAATGGAACAGGATCTCACATGACTCCAATAGGGGGTACAACATGTAACATAGAGTTTGGCTCAGAAGCAGGAGGAAACAGAGGACCATTCTCTATGTCAAATAACGCAACGCTTGCCTTATTTGAATACAATAGGTCCTTCAAAGGGAATGGAACATTTGCATGGAACGTCACGTGCGGAAATACAGTTGCAGGAACTGCAAATGTAACTGTGTATGATAGTGTCAGAATCTTTGGTCCTGGCTGTACAGTTCCAACAGGTGTTGAATATGCTATTAATAATAACACCATTTTATGTAGAAATCAATATCTTATCCCAGGAGAAGCGCTTCTCGACATTGCAGTTACAAACACAACGTTAGATTGTAATGGGTCAATAATTGAAACAGATGATCCTGCAGATGATACAAAAACAAGAGCAGTGCTTGTATCGCAGAAAGGAGCAATTATTAAGAATTGTAACTTTGCAGGTGCTAGAGAAGCAATTACCATTGGTGGAAATGGGAATAATACGCTTGTTTATAATAATACTTTTGAGAATAATACAAGAGTTGCGATTAATATTACTGGAAATGCACAACAGAACACAAGCTTTATCACAATCGATAGCAACAACTTTACAGGTGGCTTCTTCGCAGGCTTTGCGATAGATATTAGAAATACGACGAACATAAACATCACCAGAAATATTTTTGCAAATAATCATAGCAGGCCGCTCATTCGTTCTGAGTTTGTTTTTATCAATACAACAGACAACAACACGATTCAGCCAAAGCTGATCAGACCAGCGAATAACACAGACCAAAATGAAATTAATTTCACGTTTAACACTCCAACGTTAGGATTTGCACGAACATGTGATATTGCTATTCCGGGGCTTGGTCTTTCAGGAAGAACAACAGTGCTTGCAGATAATGACAATGATGTCAATGTAACATTTAATAGAACATTCTTCAATGGTGATATAATAAATGCTTGGCAAGTCAATTGTACAGATGCAAATAATAACACAGGGGGAAGCGCTCTCTTCAATACAACGTATAGAGCATGTACTCTCCCAATCATACCTGGGCTAGGAATTGGTCCAGGAATAAATGTCACGTTCTGTCCTGGAATATTTAGAGTAAATATATCACCATCAGCAAATTTTATGCAAATTCAGAACATCAACGATACAGTCATCAGCTGCAATAACACAATTTTTATTGGGAATAGTACGGGTGATTTGTTTAGTATAATAAACGGATCAAACAGAGTCCGAATCCAGCATTGTCTTGCAGAGAATTATAGCACTATAGTCAAGACGCAAACCTTCTCGTCATCAAAGAATTTTACGCTTTTCAACAATACATTCAGTAATGCGAGTAGCGCCGCAGTTATTATAGAGGCAGAAGGATTTAATCTGACAAACAACACTATCGCAAACGCAACAATAGGAGTTCACTTGATTAACAGAGGAAATCATACACTCGTTAACAACACCATCAAAGGATCAAGTACTAGCGCACTTATATTACAGAATACATCAAGCAACACCGTCCTTTGGAATAACTTCTCTTTTGGTTCAGAACAAGGAGTTACTATAAATGTCGGTGCGCTGACAGGAGTATCTGCCTCTGTGACGAGACCAGAATTTGTGAATCTTATTGCAAATAATACTATCTGTGGATTTAGATTAAGTGGGCTACTTGCAGAGAACACGCGTTTTAGCACAAGTCCAGTTATGGATGGTCTTATT
>CAYLMH010000009.1:0-18905 GCA_964385055.1 uncultured Methanosarcinales archaeon | reverse complement strand
ACACAACGACTGGATCCGAGAATGGAAATATTTCGAGATTGATGTGGAATGTAGATATTCAAGCGGTGAATGCGACAAATACGTCGATGGTTGATGTAAACATCAACATCACAAATCTATTGAATAGAAGTACACTCCAGAATGTGGTAACTCCGAACAACGGTCTCGTTTCATTTATTAATATTACACAATTTATAGTAAATAATAGTAACATCCTTGTCAATGAATCACCAACAACATTTGTCGGTGCAAAAAATAATGAAAAAACAAACCTGACGTTACTCATTGATCAATTGCGAATAGTGCCATCAGCAAACCAGCTCATCCTTAATCTCAGTCAAGATAGCACACCGCCGAATGTCACGCAAATCTCTCCAACAACAGCAAATGAAGATACAAACATTAATTTTAGTGCAACAGTTGTTGATCAAACAGGAGTGCAGTCGTGTAGTTTGTTTGCGGGTGTAGGAAGCGCAATCACAAATAGAGGGCTGATGACGTATTCTTTAAGCAACAGTATTGTCAACAAAACACTCCTCCTTGCAGATCCAGACACATATACTATCTATGCAAATTGTACCGATAATGGAGGAAATATAGGATTTAATGCAACGACAGTACAAATTAATGACACAACAACTCCTAATGCATCAATTGTCTCACCATTAGCAAATAACTTTACTGCGAGAAATAGCGTAGTCAATATTACAGTCAATGGGTCCGATAATGCATTTGTCATCTCAGCAACAGCAAACATTACATACCCTGACAATACAACAAAAGAAACACTAACATTACAAGCAAATGATAGTATTCTTTCTTCAAAGTTAAAAATGACATTCAATTATAGCTTCGCAAACACGTCGATGGAAGGTCACTACAATGTTACAATTACTGTGCTAGATCAGACAGGAAACCTTAACACGAGCGAGAAAACAAATTTCACAGTAGATTCAACAGGACCGACAACTCGAGTAACAAGTCCAACTGCAAATAATTTCACTTCAGTAAACAGTATAATCAATATTAGTGCGAATGTGACGGACTTGTTCCTGGATGTTGATGTTGTGCTTGCGAATGTGACGTATCCTGATAATTCCACCAAAGAACAAGTAAGATTGGTAAGAGTAGGAGATATGTACAATTTCAGCTTTGGCAATACCTCAACAGAAGGTCATTACAATATCACGTTCATTGCGAATGATACGGGAGGAAACTTGAACACAACAGAGAAAACAAACTTCACAGTGGATTCAACAGGTCCGACAGTACGAAACATAAATCCTGTCTCAAATACAACAGGAGTAAAGAATGGAACAACAATAAACATAAGTGTGGATGCGACAGACTTATTCTTGAATGTAGACACTGTGCTTGCGAATATCACATACCCAGACAACGCCACGAAAGAACAAGTGATATTGGCAAAAGTGGGAAGCGTTTACAACTTCAGTTTCGCAAACACAAGTGCGCATGGTCTCTATAATATTACATTTATTGCAAATGACACCGCAGGAAATCTCAACACAACAGAAAAGACAAATTTCACAAGCGACGATGCGAATCCGATTGTATCTCAAGTCTCTCCAACATCAGGAACAGCGGGGTCATTCACCTTCACAGCAACAGTAACAGATAACATAGGAGTGGATTCATGTAACTTATTCACGGGCACTGCTGGCTCAACAACAACGAATAGAGGAGCAATGACATATACTTCATCAACAAATACATCCACAGCGTCTGTAACGATAGATGCTGCAGGATCCTACACAGTCTACGCAAACTGCACAGATACCTCTGGAAATACTGCGTTTAATGAAACATCAATTACAGTATCAGCAGTTTCAGGAGGTGGTGGAGACGATGGAGGAGATGAAGGTGGCAGTAGTGCAGGTGGAGGAGCAGCTCCAGCAGCTGCAACAGAGACAGCAGCAGAAGAAACAGCAGAACCAGCAGCAGAAGAAACTGCTACAGAAACAGCAGCAGAAACCGCAGCTCCTGCAACAGAAACAGGTGCAGAAACAGGAGAAGCCACAGGTGAAGGAGATGGCGAAGAAGAGGAAGAAGAAATTAGTGAGGAAGCAGAAATAGTTGCAGAAGCAGGAGGCATTAAAATAACAAGCATTACTGCAAACGATGTTACAGTCTACGAAAATGGAGAGCAAGTGGATACAGTAACAATCAAAGATGAAGATGTCTTGGTCCTTGAGATCACAGTAACAAACCCTGAAGAAGGAGTAGCAGAGAATCTTGAGGTGCTCCTCAAAAATCTTCCAGAAAGTATAAGCATTGAAGATCTTTCACCAGAGATCATTGAAGCATTAGAAGCAGGAGAAACCAAGACAATACGAATTGAACTAGAGTCAGGCGATGTCACAGAAACATTTAGTTTGGATATAGAAATAAGAAGTGTGGATGCGTATGCTTCAGTGTCCATAGGAACAGTGTTGGAAGATGGAAAAGGACAGTTATACTACACGCGACAGAAGATAATTGAGGAAACGAGAGAAGTAGTTATTAGAACATATAAGATCTTGTTCCTCTTATTCCTTGTCCCAATTTTGCTCTTGCTCCGTGCAACGACAATTGTAGATGAAAATGCACTCAGAAGAATGATTGATGATAAGAAATTAGGAGACTACTGGCGAGTCTATGTTCCAGAACAAAGTTACTTGAAATATAACATGTTCCAGAACTTGAAACCAATCCATCTGGAAGAAGATGAAGTAAGTAAGGCGAATCAGCTTGTACGTGAGGGAAAAATATCATACGCTCTTGCAACAATGATTCTGTATGCAAACAAAAAATTAATTCCAAGAGTGTTCACTCTTGAAAAAATCTCTGATGAAGTACGCCACAAATATCCGCGAGTCTATTTCACTTCACCATTGCGAGATTATAGAGAAGAACAGCTCCAAAGATATATAGAAATGCAGAAGAAAAAAGGATATAAGAGCAATGACATACGAGAGGCATTGCTCGCTGCAAAATGGGATGCGTCAGTCGTTAAAAAATACCTCAATCCTGAAGAAGATCTTACAGGATATATTGTAGCACAACAAAAGCAAGGAAAATCGTTGGGAGAACTACGGAAAGAATTACTTGAAGTTAAATGGGATAAAGCAGTCGTGGATAAACATATCCCTCGTGAAATGGTACTAAAAGAGTATATCACAACGCAGAGAAAAACAGGAAAGACGAATGAGCAACTAAGAAAAGAATTGATAAAAGTTGGCTGGGAAAAGGAACTTGTGACAAAGTACTTGAATCCTGAAAATGATTTGAAAGCGTATGTGGTAAGTCAGCAGCATAAAGGAGTAAGTAATGAGCAGATTAAGCAGCAACTCATAAAAGGAAAATGGAAGAAAGAAGTAGTAGAGAGAATTTTTGCGGAGATGAAAAAAAAGTAATGAAAAACAATCACTTTTTATAGCTGTAAAATTCCCTCTATGTATGGGTATTTTAAGTGACAGGGATATTAAAGAATTTCTCAAAACAGGAGAAATAGTTATTCAGAAAATGCAGGATGATCAAGTAGGAAGCTGTTCTGTTGATCTCAGATTAGGAAGTACATTTCGTGTCTTTAAGCATGCAGAAGTGACGCATGTTGATCCAAAGCATGGAATTGCTGATGAGCTGATGGATCTTGTCACAAAACAAGAGAATGAACCTTTTATTATTCATCCAGGAGAGTTTGTGTTAGGAACCACAGTAGAGTATGTCAAAATCCCGCGGCATCTCGTTGCGAGATTGGATGGCAGAAGTTCGTGGGGAAGATTAGGAATTATTATTCATTCAACAGCAGGATCTGTGCAGCCAGGATATGCGGGACAGCTCACATTGGAAATCGCGAATATCTCAAAAGTTCCTGTGAAGTTGTGGCCGGGTTCAAGAATATGTCAACTTTCTTTTGAACAGTTAAGCAGCCCATGCGAGAAATCCTATGGAGAAAGAAACTCAAAATATATGGAGCAGAGTGGACCGCAAGGAAGTAAGATTAAGCATGATTAATTTCTTTATAATAAATATCTACAACACAAACTTACTCTTCGTCTCATGTAGTGCACTTGGGCTTTCGCCACCATGCCAGGTAAAGCGAGGTCTAATCTTCACAGCATATAATTTCTCATTCGTATCATCAAACAATAATGCGCTCCCTTTTGTTCGTGGCAATTTGTCGAGTTGAACATCAAGTCCCTCCCGCATGTAACTTTGCATTAAAGCACCAAGTGCTTCAGTATCAATTTTTGCAGTAATGCGGTGGCTTAAGACAGTGTCGCTTTGCGTCATAACGTCAGTGTGAATTTTTCCAGGCTGCTGCGTTGCAAGAATAAGACTAATCCCTGGTTGTCGTCCTTCTCGTAAAATAGTAATCAATGGATCTGTTGCAGTTGTTTTTCCTTGTCGAGGTAAAAATTCGTGTGCTTCGTCAACAACAACCCACACTAAAGGAAAGTCTTGTTTTGCTTCCTGATCAACACTAAAATAACGCATGGATTCCTGCAACTGCGCAAACTCTTCATTTTTACGCACGAGCATGCGCTGCATAAACAGTTTTTTGCAGATGAGTCCAACAACAAGGCATTTAATTTTCCAGCCGTTGGGCATCGTTGCGTAGCAGGAAACATCAAGAATGCAAACTTTTCCTGATTGCGCAAGATCTTCTATTTTTGTTCCTTTCTTGTCAAAAATCCCCCAACTCAGCGTGTTGATAAATCTATTTTTGAGTGCTTCTTTTATTTCAGAAGATGTTTCTTGTTTGTCGATGGTAAGAATAATATCTTGAATACTGAATCCTTCTTCTTTTTTCTCCTCGCGAAGGGTGTTGATGCATCGCTCAAGAACAACCCCGTACGGATCATTAATGTTCATGTCGAATGTCGTGCACCAATCCTCAGGGGTCAGTTCATTAGGTTGAAGGGCAAAAGGAAAATCAGTAGGAATCCCTTTTTCTTGGTATTCTTCATAGAATTGAACAGGGGTATAAATTTGAACATCAAGTGCTTTTGGTTCAAGTTGCCATTCTTTGAGTTCAGGAAGTTCTTTTTTGTTGGGATACTTCATGGTCCAATAAACACCCATGGTATCAAGAAGGAGGATAGTAATATTTTGTTTGATTTCAGATGGAAGATCTGCCATTCCTTCTGCGACAACGCCGAGAGTGTAGGAGTTATGAACAATAATATCATTTGCAACAAAATTATGTGTTTCAGGGACAGTGAAGTCATAGACTTCAAAACTCCCTTCTAAACATTTCAGAGAAACAATTTCATCCCAGAAGATATCAGAGCATGCAAGCTGCATAAGAAGTTCAGATTCATCAGCTTGTGCTATTTGCAGGAGCTTTTGTCGTGAAGGAGAATATCTTGTACTCTCTCGCAATGCTTTTGGATGTGCATATCCGACTTTTCTTCCAATGTCTGCCCAATTTTTTGGTTTGTACATGTTCCAAATTTCTTTTGGAATAGTATCAACATTTGGATTTCGGTGAATGGATATTGCTTCAGTTAGTGCTTGTTTGGCTTTCTCTTCTTTTTTACTAAAAAAACCAACTTCTTGGAGATAAGTAGAGACACTTTCTCCATAAATTTCAAGTTCATTTGCAGAAAATTCTTTGTTGTCACGCTTTATGGTTTTTTTCCTTATTTTTGTAATGATTCCAAAGCGAAGAAGGAGATGCTGAAGCTGGGAAATAAGGACATTTGATGTAGAACAATAACTGACAAACCAGTGCCCACTTTTAAGATAAATAGTTCCATCACAAGAGAATAACCTGTTGATAAATAATGCAAGTTGATGTTTTGGTAATTTGAAAATGCATGAAGGGAAAAACTTCTGTCCAGAAAGTTTCCCATATAATCCAAACTGTTCAAGCCATTCACGAATACTTGAATGAAGGAACTCTGGACCGTTAGAGAATTGCCCTGATGCATCTCGTTTGGAAGGGGTTCTCATTTGTTTTTTCTTTTGAGAAACACGAAAGCAACCTGCTTTACTGTGAATATCAACACGAAGATTGGAATCAAAAGAAGAAACAGCGTGTATGAAATCAGTAATGATAGCAGTATCCATGTTGGCAAAGAGTACAAATCCATTGCTAATATGTCCTTCAGCAATAAGATATGCAAGAAGTTTTACTTCACATTCTCTCAAAGAAGCATTTCCAGAGACATCTATTCGACGAGGTGTTGCAATTCTTGAGCCCAAGTGAAGATTTTCAGCTTCTGTCCATCCCTTAACAGTAAGAAGCGGATGTTCAGGAGTAAGTTTAATCGTTTTTCCTGATCGAAGTGTTATTTCCATGATTTTTTGTACTGTTCGCTTATAGAAGTTCGCTCTCTCGGTTTGTTTTAATTTCAAGGTAGAATCTAACGAAATAAGCCGTCTTGTATCTGTTTCAAGATCTTTTATCTTCACAAGACTTCCGTCTTCTAATGGAATGAGCGTATCCCCAGTCACACATTTTCCACTCCCCCTCTTGCCCGCAACAAGCACAACGTGGCTGCGCACCATGTCAACGTAAACATTATTGGAGAGAGATGTTGTTTGTCCCATAGTGACATATTGTTTTCCAAGAAAGATAGCGCCTTTTGTGCCATACTTCTCTAAATCGTGCTTATCTCTGCCGATAACTATTTCATACATGTGTTCTTTAACAGAATGCAACTATTTATAATTATTGTATTGAGAGAGTGCCACTTTGCGTAACAGGAGAAAGCAAATCCACAACATTTTAAAACCGCACGCTATTGTCTATTTTATGACAAGTTAATTCTTGAAGAAGAGGGATATCATGGAGAAAAAAAAACAATCTATTGTGAAAGAACATGGTTCTGAAAAAATAAAACAAACACAGGTACCTATTGCTCCTGTCAGAGAAGCACCGAAAGTTCTATTTGCATTGGACACAAAGCTTCTGCTTATTGCAGTGGTAGGGATTCTATTACTCGCCCTAGTAACATATAACTCAAATCCCTTTTCTGATCTTTTTTCATTCGATAAAGTAGTTGCAACAGTAAATGGAGTAGAAATTACAGAAAGTTCCCTTCAGGAAGAAATTGATAAGCTTCCGGATTATTATAAAACAGGAGCAATTGATGAGGAAACACTTCGCTCTGCGATTCTCGAACAGTTGATTGCAAGAGAATTATTGCTTGCAGAAGCAGAGAATAAAGGAATCACTGTAAGTAGCGCAGAATTAGAAGCGACTATTGCAAATATTACAGCAGAAGCGCAGGTAACGCTAGAAGAGCTTCAACAAAAATTAGAAGAACAGAACGTTACTATAAGTGAGTTTGAAGAGGCAATAGAAACACAGATCCTCATGAATAAGCTAATTGAAGAACAGGTTCTTGCAGATGTCAGTGTGACAGAAGAAGAGCTCCTTTCCTATTATGAAACGCAAAAAGATACTCTAACAGAAGTTCAAGCAAGTCACATTCTCATTTGTTATACGGGCACTTTACGATGTGAGAGTACAATAACAAAAGAAGAGGCATTGGGACAAGCAACAGCACTCATTGAAAGAATAAAGGCTGGAGAAAGCTTTGAAACGCTTGCAAAAGAATATTCAACAGATCCTTCTGCGGAGTTTAATGGGGGAGATCTTGGTTGGTTCGCAAAAGGACAAATGGTTGCAGAGTTTGAAACAGCGGCGTTTAGTCTGAATGCAGGAGAAATGACCGAAGAACCAGTGGAAACCGCGTTTGGGTATCATATTATTATGGTAACAGACAAGAAAGAGACGCTTGAAGATGTGCAGGAAGAAATTCTTGCAACACTGACACTGGAAAAGCAGAAGACAGCAGTCGAGAACTATGTCCTTGCACTTAAGCAAGTTGCAGAAATTGTGTATGCAGAAGAGTAAAAACTATTTATTCTTCCTTTTTTGTTTCTTATTTTTTAGTATTTGTTTTCTAATGACGAAACTTTTTGAAGGAGGAACACATTCATAGTAAGTTTCCATTTCTTTGTTCCATTCCTCACCGAGGATCTTTCTGATAAACTTCTCCTCTCCACAAGTATAGAGTTCTTCAACAATGTCGCTGACAATCGTGTGAATATATTCATGAGTGTAAGTCAAAGAAAATATTCTGATAAATTTTTCCTCATCCTTTTTGCAAAGTTTCCAGATAAATTCGATATTCACTTCAATTTGCCCAGTGCACGTATCGCTCATGCCGTAAAACGGCTCATCGCGGTAGTATTTTGTCTGAAATGCTTTTCCTCGCTTTCGTTTGGACATACTATCATTAAGGAGAAGGTGCTATAAATAGGTTGAGGTTAGGGGAAAAAGAAAGAAGAATAAAAAAGAAAAAATCTTTACAATTCATCAGCAGTAAGAATCTGCACGTTTCCTGTTGGTTTTACCTTTGTGCCCATTGCAACAAGGTACTTGACACTGCAGGTTTCTGCGACATCAACAAGTTCTTCTTCGATCATACCATCAAAGACAACCGCGTGAACGCCATTGTTAAGACTTTTAATCGTTGCGCTGAGTTCGCTGGATGGTACTTTTCCAAGGATGTTAAGTTTAGCGTCAAGGATGTACGCGCCACGTGTTCCAATAAGGTCTTCAAGCATCTTTCCAAATGCCTTTTTCTCATCAGTTCCAGTAGGAGCTCGCGCTGTTGCGATAGGTCTTCGCACAACTGCGCCTTGTGGAAGGGGTGCAGCTGTTCGTACAGGAGCTTGTGCAGGTCGCATGGGCCGCATTTCTCTTCTTCCAGCAGAAGGAGCGCTTTGCATCATTGGGCGTCGCTGTTGCTGATACCGATCGTTCCCATTGGATGGACCATGTCCACCTTCAGATTTGACTTGTTCAGGGCTTACTTTAGAGCGAAGCGCTTTGAGAATTTCCTTTTGTGTCAATTCTTCTACTTCTTTTCCATCAGGTGCCTTAGTAACAAAGTCAACGTCTGTGACAGTGGTAAGTTCCTTGATAATAAGGTCTCCTCCTCTGTCGCCGTCAACAAATGCGATTACTGTTTTGCGTCTGCAGAGATCGATCATTGTTGGAGGCACAGAAGTTCCGTTAAGTGCAACCGCGTTCTTAATCCCGTATTTAAGGAGATTGACAACGTCTGCTCGTCCTTCAACAACAATAATTTCATCAGATTCTTCGAGTGCAGGACCGCAAGGAAGTTTCTCAGGTCCGTATTCCTGAATTTCCATGACACGAACAGAGTGAGCGACTTCGTCAGCAAGTTCCTGTGAATCAGGCATGCCTGTGTCCACAAGGTGCTTGAGAAGTTCTTTTGCACGTTCGATGACTTGTTGTCGTTTGGAAATACGAACGTCTTCAATCTTTTCAATGACAATTTTTGCGTTGCATGGTCCGATTCTTTGGATAATTTCCAAAGACGCTGCAACAATCGCAGTTTCTGCCTTGTCAAGGCTGGAAGGAATAATAATAGATCCTTGTGCTTTACCGCCCTTTGTTTCTGTATTAACTTCAATTCTTCCGATTCTTCCAGAGCGCTGAAGTTCGCGAAGTTCAAGTTCGTTCCCAAGAAGACCTTCTGTTTGACCGAAGATTGCGCCGATGACGTCTGGTTTGTCCACCATACCTTCAATGTGAATGGTCGCGTGAACGATATATTTTGCAGATACTGGACTAATTTTACCCATAATACTCAACTCCATTTAAGTTCTATAGAATAAGTTTAAACCAAAAAATAGAGATAAAATTGTTTCTCTATATAGTCGGTCTTTATGTATTTGTATACCCTTGCACAGTACACGTAACCTAAAGGCTGATAATGGTGAATTGGAATGAACTTATTCTATGTTTTTTCTGTTTGACAAAGCCTCCAAAAAGGAAAAGCGTTGTGTTTTGGCATATGCCATGTCTAAGTATGAAAATGAAAGTGTTGCCCGAGACACTAACGCGCAACTGCATAGCTTGCATGATTGCGACAGCTTCATTGCGTTACTCTCGTGTCGGGCTGTCTGACGCAAGAGTGTCTTGGTGTCATAGCATCGAACAACAAGTTCGGCTCAATAAGGACCCATTTGCATCCTAAGGAATAGTAGAAGGTTATGGTTTATAAATGTTGTGGACAATTGAATTCATCACTGAGAAAGAATAAAAAAGAAAAAATAATGCTCCTTAGCTAGGTTGCTCTTCAAAGCAGCCATCTTTATTGCCTTTGTATTCATCCATGCAGCTTCCTATTGCTTCCATGATGCAGTCAACGCCTTCGTCATTATCTAAACAACTTTGCACAGCGTCTTCTGTACAGGATTTGATTTTTTCATCAATTGCGTCTAAGCATGCTTTGCTTTCTTCGCTGAGTTGTTGAATCTCTCCTGGAGGTTGTTGTTGACCCGTTGTTCCACTACCAGAAGTGCCACTTCCTGCTGTTCCAGATGCAACTCCATTTGTACTGCTAGAAGAACTGCTGTTATCTGTATCAGTAGCATCGTCAGTACCATCTCCATCAGTGTCTTTATTTTTAGGATCTGTAAGTGTTTCTTCTAATTCTTCTTGGTCAGTTAAACCATCACTATCAGTATCCTCACTTTCTGGATCCAATCCTAAGCTTTTTTCAACAGCATCTGTAATTCCATCACCATCAGTATCTGTTCCATCATCAACTTGTTGTCCAGATTGACCAGTTGTTTCAGTACCAGAAGCACCACTTCCTGCTGTTCCAGATGCAGCTCCTGAAGAGCCAGTTGTTTGAGCGCCTTGTTGCCCAGTTCCCTGTTGTGATTGTCCAGTTTGTTGTTGACCTTGCTGACCAGATTGACCTGCCCCTTGTTCAGTGGTAGCTTTATCTCCACCACCAAAGAAAGTACCTATTTTTTGAAAAAATCCTTGTTTCTGTTGTCCAGATTGTTGTGACCCTTGTTGGGCAGTTCCTTGTTGACTTCCCTGCTGTCCACCAGTTTGGCCGCCTTGTTGTGCTTGTCCCTGCTGCCCTCCGCCCTGCTGAGTTCCTCCTTGTTGACCTCCAGCTTGACCTTGTCCACCTTGATCACCAACAGCAAGCCCAGTGATGCCTGATGTTCCATCAGTAAGCATCATTTGAATTCCTAAAATAAGAACAACACTGACAATTGCATACGCGTAGAGCGGATGATATTTTTCCATAAAAACACACCTCTTTTTGAAAATATAATGAAAAATATGAAATTTTTGTCCTTTACCATATTTATATCTTTCTATATTCCACCGTCAGAAAGTAACTAAGAAAGGAAAAAGTAGGGCAAGTAATTTATAGGGCAGCGCAATTGTAGACAATAATGGCACGAATTACCCACGAACGATGGAAAGTGTATGGCAATGTTTTTGATGAGTTCACGATAAATGATTTAATCAAGTTAACAAAACAGCGCCATTATGATGAATTAATTAGTCCTGTCTCTATTGGGAAAGAAGCGAACGTCTTCTCTGCGCGAAAGAAGATAGAAGGACATGATGAGTACAGAGTCGTAAAAATCTATCGTCTTGAAGCGTGCAACTTCAACAAGATGTATGATTATATCAAACATGATCCGCGATATTATGCGCTGAAAAAACAGCGACGGCAAGTTATATTTTCATGGGTACAACGAGAATATAGGAATATTATGAAAGCGCGAGAAGCAGGTGTGCGCGTTCCGCTTCCAATTGCGCTTCTTCATCATGTGTTTGTCATGGAAATGATAGGAGATAAAATAACAGGGGAAACAGCGCAGCGATTAAAGCAGCAATCTCCGAAAAACCCGCAAAAATTCTTTGATGCGTTAATTGATAACCTTACGCTTCTCTATCAAAAAGCGCAGCTCGTGCATGGAGATTTGAGTGAGTATAACATTCTAAATTGGAAAGAAACACCGGTGATTATTGATATGTCACAATCAAGTCCAACAGACGCAGTGAATGCGGAAGAGCTACTCGACAGAGATATCAAGAATATGGTTTCATATTTTCAAAAGCATGGTGTGACCACAACAGCGGAAACGTTGAAGAAGAGAATTATAGGGAAGAAGAAATGAGCAGAAGAATATGAATAAATTCAAAGAATACAAGGTATTTGATAACAACCAAATCATGGCAGAATATGTCGGAAAAATATGGAAAAACCTCCAAAATATTTGCCCTGATCTGTTTTATGTTTCAAGTCCATTATCTAGTACCCCAATTCCTCTTTACAAATGGCTAATCAATAATGCAAATTCAATCAAAAACTGGAATAAATTTAAATTTATATTAATGGATGAACAGGTTGAGGAAAGTGAAAATTTTAGGTATGTGTCTGTTGAAGATTTGGCAAGTTACGAAAATTTTGCAATGAAAAATCTTCTCAAACCATTACAAGAAAAAACAAATATCCCATTAACAAAATTTATCCTGAAACCTGAATTAAAAAATTTAAAGTTATTTGATAAGGAAATAGAAAAACATAATGGAATTGATTTACTGATATTAGCGATTGGTGTACGTGGTCATTTTGCACAAATGATGCCAGGAACAAGTTTGGCGACCGGATTTCATATAACAAAATTAATTCCCGAGTTGGCTCAAATCCACACAAGAAATGAAAGTAAATCTTATGCAGGAGCAAAATTTAGGGAATATGGAATGTCTATGGGATATGAACAAGTTATTTCTGCAAAAAACATAATTGTTATTATAACCGGGCAAAATAAAAAACAATTAGCTAAAGAGCTTTTTCATCATAAAGAGTTTAGTGGAGATTTTCCTCTATCAATAATTCACCATCCAAAAGTATTTCCAAAGACACACATTTTTTTAACAACTGATGTGATTAATTGATCCTGTAATCACCAAACACCGCTTTTAATCGCCAGGCAACGCGTGATAATCTCTTCAATCTATTTTTTACTAAAAAAATAATAGATTAATTAGTGTATTGTGGAATCTTAGAATTGTTCAAGTTCATAATTACTTTACACATTTAAACAGGAGTATGCTTCTTTTTTTTTCATTTTCAAATCTAAAATTCATTCCACCAATATCGCCGGCTTCCCAGGAACTGCTTGTCCAGCTTTTGGATGCCCCGAGTTTGCTGCTTTCATAAACTCTATAGCACATCCAAATTCTTTTTCTAAAAATGATTTTGCGCTGTGCAATGTTTTTAATTCATCCTCGTCAGATGCAAGCGCGGGAGTAAGTTTTCCAGAGCCAACAAGTCGGGGAAGGAATTTGGAAATGTCGTTGCCATATTTTTTCATTTCTCTATCTTCCATAATCTGTTGTAAAATGATCTTTGGATTTTTAGTTTCCTGCATGAGATCATAAAGTTTTTCGAAGAGTTTATACTTCCAAGGAAGAGAAACAAAAAGCGTGATTTTTTGCGGCTCTTTCTTGATAAGTTTCAAAACACTGCTAATATCAGAAAGCACAGTACGAACAATCTCTTCCTGAGTGTTAAGTTCTTTATTAATGCGCTGTTTTTGTACACTAGGCCAGCTCGCAGCGCTCACAAATCCTTTCTTACCGATTGCTTCCCACGTTTCTTCGCAAACGTGGGGACAGAAAGGACTGAGCATAATGAGTTGTGTTTCGATAACAGTGTTGATTAACTGTTTCTGTGGTTCGTTATGGCAGCGCTTGAGATACCATTTGAGTGCAGATTGCAGTTCAAAAAAGATGAGCTGCGATGCAGTGCGGAATTGTGTTTCTTCCAGAGCAAAAGTAGCGCGAGCAACAATGTCATAAAGCTGTGATTCCATCCATGCGTCAATTGCGTGATGAGTTTCTCTTCCTTTGTTATAATGGCTAAGCGCAAAATCATAGATGCCATCAAGTTTTTGTTTTGCAGCAAGCGCAAAACTACTGTCCCAGTTAGGATCATCAAGTCCTTCGCCGCCAGAAAGAATAGTAAGGCGTGCAGCATCAACGCTGAATTTGCTGGACATATCGCGAAGAGGAATCATGTTGCCAAGAGATTTGCTCATCTTCTCTCCATCAATAGTAACCCAGCCATTGACTCCAATGCCTGTCGGCCATTTATCTTCAGGGAATAATGCGACATGATTAAAGATAAAAAAAGTAAGGTGATTCTGCACAAGATCTTTTCCAGAGTTCCTAAAGTCAAGTGGATACCAGTACATGAATTCTGCGCGCATTTTTTCAAGAAGTGCAGGAGCAGTTTCATAATGCGCTGCAAGTGCCAGGGGATTTCCTGTACCGTGGAAGACATAATCAAATAATGTATCATTAACCTTCTCAGGATCAAGTGTAGAAAGAAGATGAGCAATAGTATAATATGCCATGTAAATCGTGCTGTCGCTTAAGCTTTCAATAAGCCAGTCCTGATCCCAGGGAAGTGCTGTGCCAAGTCCTTCTTTTCGTGTGCATGCCCAGTTGTGCAGCCAGTCAATGACGTATTCAAATTGCTGTCGAACATTGTCAGGATACAGTTTCATTTTATTGAGGCATGCATGCGCTTGCAATTTCCACTGTTCATCACCATACGCAATAAACCATTGATCAGAAACAAGTTTTGGCACGCAAGGAGCTAAACAACGGCAGACAACAGGACCAGTGAGTTCATAAAATAATTCAAACCCTTTGCCAAGAAGTTCTTTCTTGATTATTTCTTTTGCTTCAGTAACTTTGATACCTTCAAGATTCTTTCCGTAAAAATTACGGTAAAGCCCGTTCATCGTGCTTTGATAAAAGCTTTTTCTGTAAAGCGCTTTTCGCGCTTCAAGCAATTTCTTTTCATCTTTCTGACTTGCAATACCAAACTCTTCACAAAGTTTCATTGCAGGGATGTCACCATAGTCAGGAGTATCCAAAACAGGAACGATGCGAATCTCTTCGATAGTGCGATAGTCAAGAGTATATTTTTCACAAAGAGTATGATTGCGTTGAAGATCCTGAAGTGCAATCCAGTCATCAGGGCTGTCTGAAGGAACGCTGTGCACAATGCCAGTTCCTTTGTCAGGAGCGCAAAATGTGCCAGGCAAAATCAGTATCTTCTTCCCGTTAAATTCTTCTACTGTTTTTCCAATAAGCTCTTTTCCAGAAATCTTGCCGACGAGTTGAACTGTTCGTTCTTGTGCAGCAAGTTTCTCTGCAGCTTCTGCGCTGATAATCCAATGTTGATCATTGACGATTGCGCGAACATAGGTAACATCAGGGTGCAACCAAATATTGGTGACACCAAGGATGGTCTCAATGCGAAGCGTTGCGCTGACCAGATAGTCAGAAGTGCCTGCAAGTTTGTGTTTGACCAGAACAAATTCCTGTGTTGTCTCTCCTTCTCCTTTGCTTCTCGAGTGATCGCTCACTGCCATGTTTTCTTTAGGGCACCAGACAACAGGGAATGTTCCACGGGTGACATAATTTTTTGCTTGAAGTTTTCGAAACTGCCATTGAATAAACGCATTATAGTGGGGATTGAGAGAAGTAGTGTAAAAATTCCTGCGCCAGTCAATCGCAAAGCCCATACTTCGAAAATCTTTTTCAAATTCTGGTGCGAAATAATCAATCCAGTGTTTAGGATCTTCAAATGCAGGAAACTCATTTTCAGAGATTCCCATATCTTTCATAATTTTGATTTGTTTTTCTTCGTGTTCTTTGACCCGTTTTGCAGCAGCAATAATGGGACTTCCTGTTGCGTGCCAGCCTTGCGGGAAGAGAATATTATAACCTTGAAGTTTTTTGTATCGTACAAGTGATTCAACGCGCATGATGGTGTATAAATGTCCGATGTGCGGAAATGCGTTGATGTAAGGATACGGAAATGTGCCGAAGAATTTTTTTGTCCCAGGTTGAGCGTCAGTATCAAAGAGTTTTGCTTCTTTCCAGCGCTGTTGCCATTTTTTCTCAATTGCCTGTGTGTCGAGCATGAAAATGGTGGAAACGTGTATCTTTATAAAATTTTGGACATGTCACCATTATTAATGTTTCTTCTGTGAAAAAAAGAAAAAAATGAGAAATTTAATTAAAGGATTTATTTGTTGAAAATACTCCATTGCTTGGTGATAGTGTGGTCTCCTTTTTTGGAGTTGTCAAAGTAGTATAGCTCAGCAGCTAGTGCCTTGCTTTAGAACACTACAAACACCGCCTTCTCTACATGTACCACAGCAGACATATCCTGCAGGTACTTTACAATCTGCTGATTCGCTGTTTACTGTTGTCAATTTTTCTTTCAATTCATCAGATAGTTCTACTTTTTTCTTTAATTTCTCTACTTCGTTTGCAGATATTGCCTGTCCCGTCATATCATAAGAAATTCCTGCTCCCATAAACAAAACAATAATTCCAACTGCCGCAACAACTCCGACAATGCCAACAAGAAACATCGCTGCTTTATCATCATTCATTTTTACCATATAACACACCTCTTTTAAGGATATAACTATTTCTCAAGAAAACGAGTATATAATTATTTCTTTTTTTTTAATATTTTCTCACTTCTCCTCAATATCGTGCGGTTTGCTCTCCCGCATGCCTGCAGCTGTAATTCGAACAAAAGAAGCATTTTGCTGCATTTCAGAAATTGTTGCTGCGCCGCAATAACTCACGCCAGAGCGGAGACCGTTCACGAGTTCAGAGATAACTTCAGTCACGCTTCCCTTGTACGCAACATAGCCCGCTACACCTTCAGGATTATATTCTAATTTATCTTTGATAATTTTTCCAGTTTCTCGTTCGCGTCGCGCATGATTCGCTTCTGCGCTTGCGCTCCCGCGATATTCTTTATAGCGTCGTCCATGGCGCAAAACAATGTTGCCAGGACTTTCGTCAGTGCCTGCGAAAATACTACCGCACATTACTGTTGCAGCGCCAGCAGCGAGTGCTTTTGCAATATCGCCACTGTTTTTAATGCCACCATCTGCGATGATGGGAATGCCATAATGTCGTGCAACAGAAACAGCGTCAAGAACAGCAGTGAGTTGAGGAACTCCAGAGCCAGCAACAACACGAGTAATGCAACCAGCGCCAGGACCAACACCTACTTTGATTGCGTCAGCGCCTGCTTTGATGAGTGCTTCACAACCAGCAGCTGTTGCGACATTGCCTGCGATAAGCTGCACAGCAGGGTAGCGTTCTTTAATACCGCGGACAGTGTTTAATGCAAGATCACTATGTCCATGCGCAATATCCACCACAATGACATCAGTCCCTTCCCGCAATAATGCATCGACTCGTTGCAAGTAGCCTTCTTTCACACCAACTGCAGCGCCGACAAGTAAACGCCCTTTTGCGTCTCTGCTTGCGTCTTTGTAGCGGTACGTATCAAGAATATCTTTTGCGGTGATTAAGCCGCGCACAAAACCATCGGCATCAACAAGCGGGAGTTTCTCAATTTTGTGTTTGTGCATAATTTCTTTTGCTTCGCTTCGTCGTGTTCCAACAGGCGCAGTGATTGCTTTTTCTTTTGGAGTCATCACTTCTTTAATCAAGCGTGAAAAATTATTTTCAAAAAGAATATCGCGTTGTGTTAAGATGCCAGAAAATTTTCGTTCATAGTTCACCACAAGCAATCCTTTGATACCTGCGGATTCCATCAATTGCAGTGCTTCTTCAACAGTTTTGTTTTCATCAATGGTGAGAGGTTCATCAATCACATAACTGGTGCTTCGTTTTACTTTGCGAATTTCTTTGCATTGTTCTTCTAAGGTCATGAATTGGTGGATAATACCAATGCCACCATGCCGTGCCATAGCAATGGCCATTTTAGATTCAGTGACCGTGTCCATGTTTGCGGCAACAAGCGGAACATTGAGTTGGATGGATTTCGTGAGTTGCGTAATAAGAGAAGTTTCTTTTCTGCTACTGACATGAGAATGTTTTGGCACAAGAAGAACATCATCATAACTTAATCCAAGTGGAATATCCATCACTGTCACCTCTATAAATATAACGCTGGAAAGAATAAGTCACTCTTTCCGAAACAGAGTGCTTGTCAGAATTTAAATTGTTTGTTATTATAGGTTATGTCGTAATGCAAAAGCGCCGTATGCAGGAACGAGTGTCGGGAGAACCATATAATTTGCAAAAGCCCAGATGCTTGAAAATCCTGAATCCGTTGCAAGCGTATTTTTATTCTCCCTAGAAAATGCTCGTCTTAGAGAATCAAGGAATCTCTCTTCACTAGACGCATCAAATAAATCTCTTGAAAAACTTGTTCTGGATAGACCGATCTCTCGGACACGAAAATGAGTATCAGAGTTTGCAATGCCTACTAAGTCATCTTCTTTTGCTACTGCAGCTGCAATTTCGTTAGAAAGATACATCCAAAGAGAGTTTTGGTGATTTCGTACTTCCATGATTGCATCGTGCTCACTAAAATAAGCTCTTCTTTGTTGTACTTCATCTGCAGTTGGGTATCTAAAACAAATAACTGGAGCAGGGATACTAAAGGGATGATCAAAGAACCACAGTGCTGTATGATCTTTTGCGTCTGCGACTGCATCTTTAAGGTCTCCTTTTCCATGAGAATATGTTTGTTGGAGTCCACCACCAACAGAAACAACACCAATCATTTCTTTTGGATATATTTCTGTTCCACGGACAATGTAAAGAGGTTTGCCATCTACTTCCGCAACAAGAACGTGTTCCCCAAGTCTTTCAATGCCTTTAATTCCTTGTCCTCTGCATTTTTCAAAGAATGTATCCAATGTATCATGGTTGTGTGTCCATTCTTGAGACCGTCCAGTAATCGCAACAATGTCAACTCTCTTTGCTGCTTCTTGAATGACCAAGCGAGGATCCGTATCTCTATGAATGTGGACGTGAAAATCTGTATAAACTCTGTGGGGGGCTTTTGGAAGATGAGGGGCACCAATAACCATATCTCTTACTGCTCGTGCTTCTAAAGGCAGAGAATCATATTGCTGTGTATAATAGAGTCCGCGTGTTACCAATGTTTGAACATCTGTTGCTAAGGTCATAAAGAGAAAGAAACGAAATTCGCTTTATAAAATTTATA
>CAYLMH010000008.1:4164-46199 GCA_964385055.1 uncultured Methanosarcinales archaeon | reverse complement strand
GAGCGCAGAAGTCGTTGCAACTGATTTTGACGGGATGATTCGTGAAGGACAAGAACTTGTCAAAATTCACAAAAATGTTGTGGTCAAAGTGCCGATGACTCCTGATGGCGTCAAAGCAATCGCATGGTTTTCCCGTCATGGTATTAAAACAAATTGTACGCTTGTGTTCAGCGCAAACCAAGCATTATTGTGCGCAAAAGCTGGCGCGACGTATGTCAGCCCGTTTATTGGCAGACTTGATGACATTGGTCAGACAGGCATGGATTTGATTGTGGAAATAAAACAGTTGTATGAAAATTATGGCTTTGAAACACAAATTCTTGCTGCTTCGATTCGTCATCCTATTCATGTCAAAGAAAGTGCACTTGCTGGCGCTCATGTCGCAACGTGTCCACCTGCAATTATTGATCAGTTGTTTAAGCACTCGCTTACTGATTCTGGATTGCAGAAATTCTTGGATGATTGGAAAAAGATTCCTGAAGAATTGAGAAGGATTGTTTGAGGATTTTATTATGATCCGTGTCGGCATCAACGGTTTTGGCAGAATTGGACGGCTTGCATTACGCATTTGTCAGCTCCCAGAATACAAAGACAAGATTTCTGTTGTTGCGATCAATAGCCGAGCAGATATCGAAAGTCATGCACTCTTATTTCAACATGATTCGACGTATGGGAAATTCTCCGGCACTGTTGGTGTAGAACATGATCATCTTCTGGTAAATGGAGAAAAGGTCACTGTTTTTCGTGAAGATGACCCCGCAAACATTCCGTGGAATTCTGTTGGCGTTGATATTGTTTTAGAATGCACTGGCAAATTTGTTAAAAAAGAACAAGCTGCTGTGCATTTGGAGAATGAAGTAAAAAAAGTCATTATCTCTTCTCCAGGCAAAGGATGCGGCATGTATGTCATGGGCGTCAATCATGAGAAATACGTAGAAACAAAAGAAGATGTGTTATCGTGCGCATCTTGCACTACTAATTGTTTAGCTCCTGTCACTGCTGTTTTGGAAAAAGAGTTTGGAATTGAAAAAGGTTTCATGACGACGGTGCACGCAATTACGAATGACCAAAATATTATTGACAATTCGCACAAAAAAGATTTACGACGAGCACGAACCGCTTCTGTCAACATTATTCCTACAACTACTGGCGCAGCTGAAGCAGTCGGGAAAGTTATTCCATCCCTTGCTGGAAAATTAACCGGGATTGCAATGCGCGTTCCTGTACCAACAGTTTCTGTTGTTGATTTGGTTTGCACATTGAAAAAAAATGTGACTGTAGATGAAGTGAATGAGAAGTTTGTTGCTTCTGCAAATCAATATCTTGGCGTGACGGTGAAGCCGCTTGTTTCTTCTGACTTTGTGGGGAATACGCACTCCGCAGTTGTTGATTTGCTCTCGACTGATGTGATTGGTGACAACATGATCAAAGTCATTGCATGGTATGACAATGAATATGGCTATGCATGCAGACTGGTTGATTTGGCTGTTTTTGTTGGGGAGAATATTTAGACAAATTGTTTGATTTCTTGAAGGTCTTCAATTGTTTTCCACGGCTCTTCTGCTTTTGTCTCTGGAAGCTCTGTTGCATATAATCCTTTTTTTAACCAGACTGTTTTCAACCCAATTTTATTTCCTATCACAATTTCTTTTTTAATTCGATCGCCAACAACAAGAATTTCTTCCTCCTTTACGTTTATCTGCTTTATTACTTCTCTAAAATCTTCTTCGTTTTTATCATCTTCTACTGTTTTTACAACAGAAAAAAAAGAAAAAAAGAGGTTAGAAGAAATATCCTTCTTTGCGCTTTCATTCCTTGTAATCAGAGCGAGAATTAGTCCTTGCTCTCGTAACTCTCGCACGAGCTTTTTGGTTGCCAGCGAAATTCCTTCCTCCGGATCGTAGAGTGTCCTGTAGTAATCAAAAATAATTGCTTTTATCATTTTTGTTCACCTGCCACAAAATACATCCTGATTTCGTAACTTCTTTTTCCATTCCCTAATCCTCTCGCATTGACATCTATCAAGCTTGGAACAAACTGCTCAAATAAAACGCTTCTGTTTTGCGGCGCACGAGCTTCTCTTGACCAGAGTGGAGTTACTAACGGCTTAAAATATCCTTCGCCTTGTTCATACTCTTTGAAGAGCACTTTTTTCTTCACGATAAGCCCATATCTATCTTGTTCTTGCACTGCGTCATAAAATCGCGCAAGCGCAAAATCATCTGGCGCAAGAATTGCTGCGTTAGGGATTTTTGCTCCGTATTGCTCGAGCCGTGGACGTATTCCTTCAAGCACTCGATTTCGCAGAGGCTGATTTCTACTGAGATAGTCAAACATTTGGTTTGGAGATTGCACACCATTTATCTCTACCTCATAGCCTTCTGCGTCTCGTTCCACTACTTCGACTCCTTCTTCTCTAAGCAGTTGGACAAGCGTTTCTCGTTCTTGTTCAAAGAACCCTAACTCTTTTGTACTTCGCGTTTTTGCGATCACTGCTCTTCCCCCTGTTGCTGCCGCGAGCGCTTTTTGTCCAAGTTCTGGTGTTCTTCCCATCGCTTGGCTCGCTGCGAGAATATCTGCAATATACCCCACACCCGGAACCCCAATATCAATGACATACAGATTGTTGCCATCAATCATGAAGTCAATGGATCCTGTGAATGCTGCGCGTGGTATTTTTTCTCCTTGCTGTTCTTGTATTGCATTCTCTAAAGCAGTGTAGACTTCTTCTGTTACCGCAGCCATTCTTTCATACAGTGTTCTTGGTATGGAAAATGGCTTATCAGTCACCCCATAAAAAAATAAAGGGCTCTTGCCTTTTTTTCTTGCTTCTGTGACTGGCGCAATGTTGTCTGCCTGACGGAGAATATCTTGTATGTCTCCTATTTGTTCCGCGGTCGTTTTTTTTAATTGCTGCTCTAATGAGACGAGTTGTTCTCTCTTCGCTGCATCAAGAGTGTTCAAGACAAATGGTTCTGCAAACGCTGCACCCGCATATACTCCTACTGCTCCATTATATCCAAGCTGTCCATTCTCTACAACATCCACAAGCGAGGTCCACCCTGTAAACGCAGTCTGGTCATTGCTCAATGCTTTCAAAAACCATCTTCTGATGTCCACTGTCTCTGGCTTTCCACAAAGCAATGTTGTGTTCAAGTATGCTTCTGCTATCTTTCTTTCCTGCTCTGCGGTGTATGGATCACTCAAACGCCAATACTTTCCTCTGAATTTTCTCCAATCAACCATTATTGCTTCCAATGGTTCGTATGTCCCTCCACTCACCCGCGCAACAGTGGAAAGAATATTCACCCGACGATTCGCGCCGTCAATGAAGACCTTGCGCTTCTCTCCGTTGTCCTGATCGTTCTCCTGTTTCTTGATCTCTGTCTTGTTTTCCGTTTCCTGTTTTGTTTTCCATTTTTATTTCCTCCTTATATTCTATCTTGGTACTCTTCTACTGTCATTGTTGCAATCTCTTCAAGACGTCTTCTTGCAGCTCCAATGAGGGGTATTCTCATCCACGTTTCTCTGAGAGTTTCACTGAAAAGCTCTGCATTACAGAGATTCATGGGAATTCTTTCTGTCTCAAAAAGCATTGTTGCATTTCTCAGAGCATCAGGAACTTCTACTACAAAAGGATTTTCTGCAGATCCTGCGTATGATTCACTGACACCCAGCAAATCAGAAAGCCACGTATACTGATAGCGAGCAAGCGATGGTGCTCTCGAACGCAGCTCATCAAATATATAAACATCCATTTCCGCAACACGCTGCACTATACCCTCTTTCCCTTCTGGGACAGGAAACGGAATTCTTCGCCAATTTCTTTCTAAACTCCTACTGAATGCACAGCTATAGCCATAACCTGCGCTTCCTGTTTCCAGAAGATAACGCACACCATCCTTCCATCCACCATCTATGTTTAGTGCTCCAAGCATTACTTCTATTTCATCAGCACTTAGTCGCTTTTTTTGTAAGACTACCTTACAATATTTTTCATATTGATATGCTGCTAAATCTATAAAGTCAAATTTTTCATCTGCTGACATGTCCACCAACTCCATTGTTTTTTTATTTTTTGTAGCGCTTTCGCTATTTCTCTTCTTAATTTTTTTAGAGATTTTTTTACTCTATTTTTTTCAAAAATATCTCCCTTTTTTCAGAAAAAATTAGTGACAATGTTCTTTGTAGAGAAATCTCAAACGTTCAAAAAGCATTGGTTGAGAATAAAATGATATGAGAATAGAGATAAGACTATTTGAGATGAATATAACCAGCATCAAATAATGCTTTTCCTTCAGACATTTGTCTCATAATCATAGAGAAAATGAACTATCTATTTAAACCCTTTGACACATCTATTGAGTATATTTATTCTACGATGAATGCTTTATACTCTTCTTCACTCATGCTTTGGATATAATACATCCTATATGTTCCATCAGGCAATTGTAGAATACTTGGGGATTCTGCTTCTTCTACTGCTGTTCCTGCTTCTTCCCAAGAAAGACCATCTGTTGAGGTCATGATATTTATCGCAACGGTCTGTCCATTATATTTGTGCGCGTACATATACATGGTCTCATCGATCACTAGTGTATCTGGAACGCCACCTAAATTATGCACTGCCGCACCATTGTTTAAAACAGAAAATGTTTCTCCATCTTCTGAAGAAGTTGCAATTACGCTTGTTCCTTTGCTGAGAAAAAGATAGTAGAGATCGTTGTAGAACACAATATCAGGGTCAGTAATTTGTTCCACTGCAACTGCTTCTCCTACACGCGTCCAGGTTATTGCATCTTCTGAAGTGTATTGGACAACAGCGTGTTCTCCTGCTACTGTGGCTGGATCTGAAGGTTGTCCTCCTTGAAATTCTGGCTCATAGAAGAAAAGACGTATTTTTTCGTCAACTACTATTGCTGTTGGATCAACGCCTCCAAAGCTTCTAAAGTCCTCTGGGATGTTTTCATTTTTGAGTGCGTATGTGTACGGCTCAAAAGTAATGCCATCATCACTGACATACATCAAACAAGAACCCATCGCAAATAAATAATATTTATCGTTGAAGAGAATAACTTCTGGGACTGAGCCGGGCTGGATGTATTGCTCTTCTGTCCAAGTTGTGCCATCTTCTGATGTTGCAGTCCAGATTGTGTGCACATTGCCTCCAAATGTATTGACTCTGTTTTGCTGCTCTTCTGTGCAGGTGAATTCGTAGTCTCCATCGTCATTCACACTATATTGTTTGAATGATTCTTTTGTCTGAACTGTTGGTTCTTCATTGTTCGTCTGTTGTGAAGCTTGTTCTATAGCTGTTTCTGCTCCTTGTTCTGCACAACTTGTTATGAAAAACAGGATAATGAAGAAGGACATAAAGAGAATAGTATGTTTCATAAGAAAAATGAAAAAGAAGAAATTAATAAAGTTATTGTTTAACAAAATTCACATGCATGCTTTGACTTAATTACTTTTTTTACTTTCTTTGCTGCCTTCTTTGTTGGTTTTTTTGTTTTCTTTTTTGCTGCCATGAGATCACCTTGATATTTTTTTATTTACTGGTATTTAATGCTTATGAAAAGTATGGTTTATGATTCAAAGTCTTTTTACTATCCTACTTAAGGTAGGAATGGCTTCTTGGTTTGTATATTTAAATATCTGCTTAACATCATAAGTCCAAAACTTCTCTTCAGGATATTCTTTATTTCCAGAACCATAATAACGATTTACAGCTTCACTAAACCTCTGAATGGCTATTTTGATCTGCTCCAAATTATTTAGAATTAGATTTCGATCAGACTTTAGATCAGGAGAGCTACCAACTACACTTTCAAACCAACCTATTAAAGTAATATGTCTCCTATAAAAAGTACTTACCCATGCATTACCTTCACTTTGATAATCCATTTTTTTAGTGGAATTGACCCGTTGTAATTCAACCACTACGCTCTCAAGAAAAGCCTCCAAGCGCGCTTTTATTTCTGCTTTTGATGTTACATTTGTACTCATTACCATCACCATCACCTTTTTTACTGTACTCCATTATATTTCTCATCAATTGAAGACCGACCACGAAAAATCTTATTTTTTTAGACACGCTCACTTCATTCAGCGTCCACCACTGGTGAATCACCAGTGGGATATCCAGCTTTAAAGAATTTTTCTGTTTAAATAGATTTTGTTAACGCCTCTTATTTATTTCACTGATGATACATTGATTCTTATCTGTAATAACTCTTGCTCCTCATTCTCTAACCTTTCTTCACTTTTTGCTTCAACAAACGCCCGCAAATCATAGGTTGCTGTTTCTTTAATCGTTACTTCTACTTCTTCTCCTAAACTATATAGTCCTTGCATAAGGATTGGTTTGTATGCGTAATTTCTCGCGACCATCGTCTTGCTTTTCCCATACTCATCCACAAGCGCTTTTCCTGTCCAACCTTTCCACACCGCATTCTGCTCTCTGCTTATTGTTTCCGCAACATCCATTAATACTTTTGATCGCTCTTTTATTGTGTTCGTTGGAACTTGCTTCATTCCCGCTGCTTTTGTGCCTGGTCTTGCCGCAAATCTCGAGCGATTGATCACGTCAGGCTTTGTTTCCTCGATAAGTTTTATTGTTTCTTGAAACTCTGCTTCTGTCTCTCCTGGGAAGCCGACAATAATATCTGTCGCAATCGTTATTTCCGGATACACTTTTTTGAATTGAGTTATGCACTCTTTATACTGCTCCACTGTGTATGGCCGTTTCATATCTTTCAAGACTTTGTTGCTTCCTGATTGTATTGGAATGTGCAGAAATTTGTACACTTTTGGATGTTGGTAGACTGCAATTAAGCGATCAAGATGCCGATAGACGTGATTTGGAGAGGTCATCCCTACCCTAATCATGAAATCTCCTTCTATTCTCGTAAGCGCATCAATGAGTTCTGGAAGTTCAGTTCCTTTTTTTTGCGGATCTGCTTTCCAGTCCAATCCATACGCTCCTGTGTCTTGGCCTGTGAGATAGATTTCTTTCGCGCCTTCTGCAACAGAACGCTTCACTTCATCGACAATTTCTTGCACGCTGTATGATTGGATATTTCCTTTGATCAGCTTGACAGAGCAATATGTACATACAGAAGTGCAGCCATTGCTCACGGGAACAATATTAATGATGGGATTGAGGCGGACTTTGGGGAGATTGATCTTTGTTGTTTTATTTTTTTCCAGCGCGTCAATGACATCGCCTTCGATGACTGCTTCGACTACTTCCACAATTTTGTGAATGTTATGCGTGTTGAGCAGCGAGAGAGAAGGATTTTGATTTCTTAAAGTTGTTTTTGTGCTCTCCAGAATGCAGCCTGCTGCAATAATTTTCGCAGTGTACTGCTTTGTTGTTTCTTTGAGGGTGCTGAGTGCCTGATGATCTCCTTTGACTGTGCATAAATTGAGGATGATAATGTCTGCTGCGTAGGGGTCTTTGCTGATTTCATAGCCCGCTGCTTCTAATAAGCCAGCCATTACTTCTCCTTCATGAAAATTGTTGGAACAACCGAATGAGAGGAGGTGGATCTTTTCCATTCCTCGAAAAAATAGAGGAATAATTATAAAGTTTGCTGCGATAAAAATGAGAATGAATATGAGATTTGAAAGAACACAACAAGCAGTTCTTATTGTATTTTGTCTTCTTCTCCCCTTCAATCTGTTTATTGGAAGAATAATTCCTGAAGCTGTTTTTCTACCCCTCTATGTTGTTGATGCTCTTCTTCTTCTCTTGGGGTGCTTCCTCCTGTTTGATTTTACTAAAAGAGAAGAAATAACTTCTTCACAAAAATATATTGCTTTCTTTCTTTTTCTGTTTTTTTGTCTTGCAGTGCTTTCTATTTTTCTTTCTAAAACAGCAATTCTTACATTTATTGCAGAGAATAATAAAGAAACAATTGTCCATAGCATGTTTAAACAAATTATAAGTGATGATCCAACACAAATTGTTAATAGAACTATGCAGATTGCTTTATCTCTCTTCTTATTCATTGCAATAAGTGTTTCTTCTCTCAAAAAAGAGTTTCTTTTGAAAATTGCGTGTGTTCCTCTTGCACTGATACTTGTTACAAATGTTTATCTTGTTATTTATCAACAAGATGTTGCTCTTGATGGAGGAAAAGCAGGTTCCACTATCTATCCTTACAGTATTAAGGATATGGGAAGAGCATATTTCCCTTTTGTCAATAGTTTGCTTTTGAGTTTGTATTTGTCTTTATTCTTTTTTGTTGTTTTATTTTTGTTTTTCAAACATCATAAAGAAAGAAGAAAGAAAGGATGGTATTTTCTTCTTCTTTCTCTTCTTATCCTTGTCCTTGGCTTTACGAAAGGGAGAGTTGCATTAGCAACTATTTTCGTCCTCTTTATTATTTTGATCTCAGTTAGTTATAAATACAAACTTGCTTCTCCATTCCCTAAGTTATTCTCTTTGACGATAGGAATTTTTCTTTTTATAGCAATTATTTCTTCATTTTTTACTTTTTCTTTTTCAGATATATTTAGAGAAATTGCTCAAGAAGAAGAGATTGGACTAAAAAATGATGGGTATCTTGAAGAAATGCCTATGAACAGCCAAGAGATCCTTTCTCCACAAGAAGCTTCACCTGCACTCTTTACTCTACGAGAAGCTGATGTGGATATAACACACGCTGGAAGAATGTCTCTCCACTGGCCAACTGCGCTTGTTTTGTTTCAAGCAGAACCACTTTTTGGTGTTGGGACAGGCATGTTTTTCTACAGCGTTGTCTCTGGAGAAAAAGAACTTCTTTGCCAGCAAAAAGAGCTTTGTCCTGATTTTATTCAACCAACTGACATAAGTTCTACTGCACATAGTATTTATCTGCAAGTTTTAGCAGAGAATGGGCTTGTCGGGTTTGTTCTCTTTCTTTTTCTATTTGGCAGCATTCTTTTTTTTGGTTGTAGAAAGATACAAGAGGAAACTGCGAAAAATGAGTATTGCTCTTTGTTTCTCTCTGCTGTGGTTCTTGTATTTCTTCTTCAAGGACTCTTTGTCTCTTATTTTGAATACAGAGAAATGAATTATTTGTTTTGGTTGTTTGTTGGACTCTTGTTGAAAATGGATTAGATAATTAAAAGATTAAAAAAAATTAAAAATAAAAAAAGATATTTTATGTACATGTCGTCTCTACTGCAGTCGTATATGTCGTACTTCCTGAGGTTACATATTCTATACAAATGAATTGTATATTATACATCGAAGAATCCACAGTTATATCATACGTTCCTGCATTGTTAGTCTCATCGGACTCTGTAACATAACGCGTTGATGCATAATCTAGGGTATAACTTACTCTTGCAACTGGACTTCCCCCATCATAAATGTCCTGCAAGAAAGAAGCTGCTGTCCCATAACCTAATGGAGTACGATCTGCACCGCTTACTACTTGTGTTGCACTCGGTGTGATGCTCAGGGTTGCACTATTGAAGCTTGCACTTGCGACATATGCTCCAGAAGAATCAAGAATGTAGCCACGATTGTAAGAAGTTCCTGATGCATCAGCAGTTCCCTGATTCGCTACCCCTAAATTAAGCGTTGCGTTGACACTTTCATTAATAACACTTCCATTCCCATTATTTATCCATACAGTTCCTTCAAAATAAACGCTTGTTTGCGATTCGTCAAGCACTAAATCAGGTAATGCAGTTGAAGGATAATCACTCGCATCATTCGGATCTGTTCCTGCATCTACTTCTTCACCATCTGAATAGCTGTCACCGTCGCTATCCGCTCTTGCAGCGCTTGTTGGATAGACCTCCATCATCTCATCTCCATCACTCAATCCATCTCCGTCATAATCCTCATCATAATCAGATACTCCATCATCATCCGAATCTGTATCTAATGGATCGGTTAAACCCATCTCATAAATCTCCACCTCATCAGAAAGTCCATCATCATCCGTGTCATTATCGAGCGGATCTGTTCCATAATCTTCAACTTCATCACTATCAGAAATACCATCATCATCTGAATCTCTGTCATTAGGATCTGTGCCATACGTTGCTTCTTCTATATCAGTTAAACCATCTCCATCTGAATCTGTTACTGTATCGCAGCCATCCGGCGTTCCATCGCCATCTGCATCATCTGTATCATCATATCCCGGACAAACATCACTTGCATCTGCTACCCCATCTGCATCAGAATCTAAAACACATGCACCACTAATGCAACGATATCCTGCACCAACTTTGGTTACACAATCAACATAATTATAAAAACCATGTGTAGAGTCTGGACAAAATCCTTCCAAAAGGTATCCTGCTTTTCTTCCGCTTGTCACACATGAATCTGTTTTATCCGCATATACTGCACCTGTTGTTTTCCACGTTCCACCAGTAATTGTTCCTTGTGTGGTATACACTAATCCTCCTGCTCCCACTGGCCCATCTGTATCAGTACAGAGGGGATCACCAACTGCCTGACCTGTAAGATTATTTGTTGATCCTGTCATCAACAACGAAAGAACACCAATAATCGCAACAACAAGAACTGCACCAACGATATATTTTTCCATATGCGTTTTACTCATGATACACACCTCTTTTGTAATAAGAATACATTTCTCTTACTATTTTCCTATATAAACCTATCCATATTATAATTCATGAAAATCATCAATAATAATCTTTATATACCTTGAGTTCTAAAAAAGATTGTTCTCGTGAGAACCGATAGTGTTGAAAGTGCAGTGAAATAAAGAGGTGAAGGATATGACTTTAGAACTTGGCGGTAATATTCAATTAACTGGATTTAGAGAGCTTGATCCAGCAACATTAGTGATTGTCAAAAAAATAGTGGGTAATTTTGTCAAAGACATGAGCGCACACAACAGTGGCTTTCGCGGCTTGAACATGACTCTTAAAACAGTTCATGAGCGGGAAAAATCAGAAAAATACGAAATTCACGCACACCTGAAGACAGATACTGTATATACAGCGTATGTTGTTGATCGAAATCTTCTTGTAGGACTAGATAGTGTTTTGAAGAAAGTGGAGAAAGAAGCACGTCCACGAGTTTGAGTTTTTTATTTATTTTTTTATTATTTTCTTTTTATAGGTTGAATTTATGTTTAATAATAATAGATTGCGTTGTCATACAAGGTCTTTACTGAGCGATTGAGTTCTTTTCTTGGTGCGTGTTTTGTGCTGAGATAAACATATATAGGAGGTAAGATAGGAAGGAAGATTATGCTCAGCGATTATCTTGTGAACAACAGACTGCATGTTTCTGTCAAACCAAACGCAAAGAAGACTGAAATCCTTTCTTATGATTCTTCTACTCATATAGTAAAAATCGCTGTTGCCGCTCCTGCTGATAAAGACAAAGCAAACAAAGAACTCCTGAAATTTGTTTCTCGACAACTCAAGAAAAAAGTCGCATTTGTTTCTGGACTGCGAAGTAAGGAGAAAGTCTTAGAACTTATAAAGTAAGAATAAAAAATTAAACGCACGCACCATTGACACATGTTGTTCCAGATGGACAGCTTGTTTCTGTTTTGTAAACATAGTCGTTATAACAATAATTTTCAACAATCTGTCCACTTCCCGAGCAAGAGTCTGTCCAAGTTCCCTCTTCACCAGTTGTAAACCATGTTCCGGTTGCAGTACCCTGTACTGTGTAATCTACCCCTGAATTGCTTCCTGCTTCATCTGTATCTACACAAAGATCAGCGCATAATCCCTCGGTACATGTGTACCCTGACGGACAATCTTTTAGATAATAATACGCATATCCCGTGTCTGTACAATAATATTCATTCACCTGCGCTGCACTCTTACATGAATCAGTCCATTCACCTGAAACTCCGGTTGTTGACCATACCCCAACAACACGACCTGCTGCATACAGATTAAATGTGCTTTCACTGTCTGTGCATGTTCCCTCTGTAATACATGCGCCCGCATAACATACTTCACCTGACGCGCAGGAAACCTCTTCTTCCTGTACTGCGTCATTGTCATCACAATAATATTCTACAAGTTTTCCGCTTGTTCTGCACACATCTGTTTCTGCGTTTGTGCCATCACTCGCAGTTCCTTTCTCATTGTAAACTTTTCCCTTATCGCTGTCAGTACAGCCTATCACAGTAACAACATTCGTTGGCGTTATCTGCTGATACGTAGATTTTGATTGATATGAAGGAGTGATTGCAATACTTTGCGTAGCAGGAGTTATTTCTGGTCCCGTATCTGCTGATTGAGCATAATATCCTACACACGCACCATCATCACAAACACAATCCAACTCAGTCTCCTTAATTGCATTACTCTCACAATAATACTCTTTCAGATGCTCTTGATCAACACAACTGTCTGTATTTGAGCTCTGAACACGAGCATTTTTCTTTAGAGAAGTAATTCCTTTTACGGAATTATCATTTCCGCTATCAGTTTCTGAACAGGTTGTTGTCATTGTGCTTGTTTTTGTTATCGCAATTTTCACTGCCTGCCCAACCATTGTAGGAACTTCTGTGAGAGAAACACCACTGAAAATAAGCATAAACACTATTCCAAGAACTGCTGCAAAACTGACGAGCCTGAGTTCACTATTATGCTTTGTTTTCTTTCCTACTTTTTTCATACTTCTCCTTCTCTCTAAAATTAGATATAAATACTTTTGTTTTATTCAAGTGATGTTATGACATATCGCAAATCTTTTTCTTCTTTTGGATAATACGTTATATGAAGGTAGTTGGAGTCATCCACCACAAGATCTCCTTGGTATAACGCAAACCCACCAAGATCGTATGTATTCTGCTGCCACGTTGCATCCTCAACATACTGCATATTTACTGCTTTATCCAATAATTTATTATAATACCACAAAGACAGTTTTCCCTCTGCATTCGCCTGGATACTTGTCCATAATCCCATACTTCCTGAATTGTCTATTATTGCTGTTTGCCATACTCCACTTTCTTTCTGGGCATACTTCACTTGATCATATGTGTTTTCAAAATAGACTATATGTGGATTATCATTGCTGTCTAGCATCATTGAAGGATTTGCTCCTACATCTCCTTCTTCATCCACAATTTCTGTTTTCCATTGTTGTACTTCTGCATCATATTTCATGTATAACAGATTATCACTCTCATAATCATAAAACGCAATGTGCGGCTGGTTGTTGCTGTCTAACGCAATCGTTGGATTTATTGCTGTTGCGCATACGTCTTCTATTATCCAAATATTCCAGCTTGCACCATCATAATATGCGTATTTCATCTGCTTATTTTTTATGTCTATATAGATAATGTGCGGAAGATTATTTGTGTCCAATGCAATCGTAGATTCTCTGCCAACGTTTTCCCTATCGATTGTTTGCACATACCACCCCTCTGCTGTTTCATACGCGTATTTTAACGCATCATTGGTTTCATCAAAATAACTGATGTGCGCGTATCCGTTCTTGTCAAGAATCAATGAGGAATCTTTTCCCACGTCTCCTTCTGCATCTACTCCATAGATTGTTTGTGTTGTCTCTTGTGTTGTTTCTTGTGTTGTTTCTTGGATTGTTGCTGTTGCACTGGTCGTTGTTGTTTTATGC
Organism: uncultured Methanosarcinales archaeon; assembly: GCA_964385055.1. GTDB lineage: Archaea > Nanobdellota > Nanobdellia > Woesearchaeales > DSVV01 > JACRPI01. The sequence goes on along the minus strand of CAYLMH010000008.1, from coordinate 32,608 downwards.
CCTATTGTTAGTTTATTTTTTTCCTCTGCATAAGTGATCAGTGTTCCTTTATTTGTGTAGAAAGATTGTGTTTGATCTGTGGTATACCAACCACTCCCTTGCGCTTTTCCTAGATCGGTCAAAAGATTATTGCTGATCTCTATTTGGTTGTTATAGAGATCATCGTAAAAAATTTCGATACTCAACGCAGGATTTGTCCCATGACCAATGTACTTGCTTGCTGCTAACGCGCCATCTGCATATTCTGAAAATAAAAACCCTTCAACAGTTTGCGTTCCTGTGTTTGTATTGATGAGTTCTAGTATTGCTTTGTCGTAGAGTTCAATTGTCGCTCCATCGCTGCTGCCAATGCTGGTGAAGGAGATTTGGTTTGTCGCTTCATTGATTGTGAGAAGGATTGTGATATCACCCACAGTCAATGCTGTTGCACTTCCATCTGTATAAAGAAGATCATTCGCTTCTTTTTCATAGGAACTGTCTTCTATATTTATTTCATTTTTTTCTGTGTTTATACTTTTGATTTTGAAAACATGCACGTTCTGCTGCGCAATGACAAGGAATTTTGCGCCAACACAATCTCCGACGCCGCTTATTCCTGCACACGCTTCACTTTCTAAGTATATTCTGTCATCAGGATTCCCATTCTGTTCTGTTCCATAATACACTGCTTCTGTTTGTGCTTGTCCACTCGCACTGCCATCTCCTGCAATTGGTATGGAAATTGATTTTCCATCATTATTTCTCCATTTGATTGTCCCACTCGTTGCTTTCGTGGTTATGGTAAAGACATCTGTTTGCGCTGTCGCTACTGCGGCGCCTGTGAGAGAGAAATGAATTGGTTCTTCTGTGTTTTGTGTAGTTGTTCTTTCTGCATCTTGAATCAATAAAATAATACCCATACTTACACAAGCAACCAATGCAGTGAAGAGAAGCGGATAAAGTTGTTTCATGGATTTTTCTGCGTCATTCTTCTATATAAAACTTCGTCCGAAAGGTTTATATAAAACTGGATATAGGTAAAGAATTATCATGGCAAAGAAAAAAGCAGAGAAAAAGATGAACCCTAAATACAAAAGTTACATTAAAGATTCTTATACAAAAAAATTATACCAAAACGTTGTTGAGGAATATACAGGCATCGCGAGGATTTATAATGACAAATGGAAAACGTACCTTGCTTCCACTGAAAAAGCGATCCTTGATCAACTCAAATTAAAAGGCAAGGAAACAATTCTTGACGCAGGCTGTGGCACGGGAAGTCTCATCGCTGGAATCCGACAAAAATTCAAGCATCGTGGGAACATTTTGGGATTTGACATTACGCCCGCTATGCTTGATCTTGCAGAATATCATCTTTCTAAAGACAGATTTAACAAAACGCTTTCTCTTGAACTCGCGCACTGTGAGAATTTTAGCGCGAAGAACGCAAGCGTTGATGTGGTGATCTCTTCTTCTGTATTGCATCATCTCCCTCATCCTGATCATGCACTTGCGGAATTTCATCGCGTCTTGAAAAAAAATGGAAGATTGTTGATCCTTGACATTTGCACTGATTATCCGACGACATTTATTTTCGATCGCTTTGCGCGATTGTTTCACAAAGCGCATCACAAAGCATACGGGGTTGGAGAGGTTGAAGAGATGCTCAAGAAGCATAAGTTTTCTATTACTGCGTTTAAGACGTGGAAATCGACTCCTACCCTTGGCGTGTTTTTGTTCGAAGCGAAGAAGAAGTAGGCTTCTCTCCGCTCATCGCCATTTTCTCTCAATTACTATGTTTACTTTATTCTTTTTATTTATAATAAATATTTGAAGATACCATTTGCTCTGCCAAGCGATTTCCCAAAATTACTGGTGCGCGCATTTCCATGCTTGGCGATTAAAAGCATGGAAAGTCAAAATGAAGAAGATAGAATAATTTATTTCTTCATCCAACTATCAACACTCCACTTTCCTTGTTCTCGGAGTGATAACGCAAGCGTTGCCATCAATAATCCAAAATCTCTCACTGTGATTTCATTGTAGCCAAGCGCAACCATTATTCCTGCAAGATGGAGCGCGCAGAGAAAAGAAACTGTTCTCGACCAAAAACCAATCAATAACAAAAATCCTAACAATGCTTCGATGACTCCTTGGATATACATAAACAATGTCAGATCCACAGGAATAAACGCTCCTGCCCACGCTGGAACATAAGCAAGCCACGAATCCACATGGAAAAATTTGTCAATACCGAAGATGAGGAAAACAACAGCAATTCCTGTTCTCAGCAGGATTGGCGCAAGCCATTGGTATTGCTGAGTGAATGATTCTATTTTTTGAAATGTCATTTTTCTACACCTCTTTCTTACTTCTTCTCAATTAATGAGAAAGATAGTTGTGAAATTAATAAATGTCTCCTCTGTGATCAATAGCTTCTAAATAAACAATTTTTTCTTCTTCATTCAAAGAAAAGATAAGACGGAACTTTCTAATAAGACGAGTAGAGCGTTTTCCGTGCAATGCTCCCGCTAACTCTCCACCCACCGCAACAGGATCTTCTTTTAGACGCTGAATTTTTTTATCTAACGCTGCAAAAAGCTGTGTATTATGCTTGTGTGGTTTGAGAAAACGAAGAAAGGTGTCTGTGCGCTTGACAATCCATGACATTATAACTCACTAAGTAAATCGTGTGCTGAGGTGACTTGTCTTACTTTGCCTTTTCGAATATCTTCTGCGCTCTCTGTAAGCTGTTTCATTGTTTCAGGGTTACTGAGAATTTCAATAGTCGCTGAGAGTGATTCAAGCTCTTGCTTAGTGACCATATTGCGCTCTATCTTTTTTAATTCTTCATACACGTCTGTTATAGATATTGCTTCTGACATATTCTCCATTAAAGAGAACTCCTATTTATAGTTTTAGCCTAAAAAGAAGAAAAAACAAAAAAATTATTCCACAACCACTGTCCCTGTCATACTTGGATGATAGCTGCAATAATAGTCATACATTCCTTTTGTTGTAAAGGTATATGTCCAGGATTCTCCGTTACTAATGGTGCCTGAATCTAACCCTTCGCCATCAACAGTATGCGGCGCGCTATCATAATTTGTCCAGATGACTGTTGTTCCTTCTTTAACTGTGATTTCCTGATCGTCAAATTTGTAGTCTCGCATTGCAACTGTTACTATTTCTGCTTCATCTTCAGCAGCTTCTTCAGTGCTTTCTTCTTCATCTCCTACTGAAACTGAAACACCGCTGTCTCCAACAGTAACATCGACATTTTGTGTGTCAACAACTACACCTGTATCTCCTGTTTCCACAACAACTGTTTCTTCGACACCTGCTCCTTCATCTCCAAGAACTGGCTGCTCTGCAACAACTTCTGTTTCTGTTGCTTTTTCTCCGCAACTTACTAAGAAAAATATCATACACAATACTGCAATAATCAAACTTGTTTTTTTATTTATCATTAAGATCACCAAAAAAAGTAAAAATGTTGTTCTTTTTTAATGTTTGGAAAAAGCCGCTAAATCAATAGTTATTTTAACTTTAAAGTAAAATATATTCCTATGACCCCAGTCCAATCTCTTTATCACCTCGGTCACGCGACTTGGTATGATCCTTTTCGAATACTATGGACAAGGATTGTTGAGCACACCCTTGAGAAGGATTTTCTTAAAACACTTCAAAGAAGCATTACCTCCAAGACAAAGATTGTGGAAATTGGATGCGGCACAGGGATTAATGTTGGCAGAATTCTCTCTTTACAGAAACCATTTACTTCGTATCTTGGCATTGACTTTTCTCCTGATATGCTTGCTGTTGCAAAACAAAAGTATCATCAGAAGAAGATTTTATTTAGAGAAGGAGATATAAGAACTATTTCACTACCAAAAAAATATGACCTTGTTCTTTCTACATGGGTGCTTTCTCATATCCCTGCACCAGCTGCGCTTGTGAATCGATTTTATACAAATTTGGGCAATGATGGGACAATGTTGCTCGTCTTTCTCACTAAACCGCACTGGTCTGTTTCTTTTTGGTTTTCTCCGTTTATGCGGCTCTATCATTCACAATATGTGTCTGAAGAAGAAATTCAAAAAATGCTGGGAATGAAAATAAAAAAGAGTTACTGTGCAGGGCTTGCAACATTTGTTCAGATAAAAAAAAAGTGAATGAAAAAAGAAAAGAAAAATATATTTTATTGTGGTTTTAATCCGAGCTGCTGTTTCAGCCAGCAAAAGCAGAAAAAACTTTCCACTAACGCAATCCAGCCGACGATTGCAATGACCCAATTCAGCCACACCATATTATACTGCGGTGCCCATGGTCCAAGCCACCAAAACGCCAAAGCAAAGCGTAATACGCGATCCACTGTTCCTAGATTTTGTTTCATGATAAAACACCTCTTTTGTTCTCTTTTGTCACTGTATGTATATTAAAGTTGCTGTTTTTCCTTCACAAAACATAAAAACAAGAAGTATATTCTTCTCTTCATGAAACAATTTTTACAAAAACTGTTTGGTAAAAAAGAAGAAACGTGCTCCTCTGGAACATGTACCACTGTTGCTCCTGAAACACAAGAAGACAATCTCACGCTTGACCTTTCTCCTGAAAATTTTTCAAAAGAATTGAAAAAACAAAATGTTATCCTTATCGATGTCCGACGACCTGAAGAATTTAACGAAGGACATATCAAAAACGCAAAACTTCTTCCTGTACAGGAACTCTCTGAAGAAAAAATCGACGAACTTGGCGTGAAGAAAGATGATGACATTCTTCTGTATTGCAGATCTGGTGGCAGAAGTGGACACGCACTGCACATGCTTGATGCAGCAGGATATAAACACGTCCGACATCTTGATGGCGGTATTTTAGCGTGGCAGGAAAAAAATTTGCCATTGGAAAAATAATTTTTGAGGACAGAAATGACTATCTCCTATACACCCGAAGATCTTCATGATCATCATGGTGTAGGGGCTGTCATTACTAATGAGAATGGAGAAATTCTCATGCAAAAACACGTTAAATTTGATTTCTGGACTATTCCTGTTGGTAAAGTCAAAAAAGGACAAGACGTCCAACAAGGACTTGCCCAAGAATTATTGGAAGAATGCGATATTATTGTTGAAGACTGTCAAGAGATCGCGACAAAAGATTTTTCTTATATGAGAAACGGGAAACAAGTTCTTGTTTCAGGTCATCTCTTCGCAGTGCATCGTTATTCGGGAGCAATTAAGAACAAAGAACCACATAAACATACGCAACAACTTTTTATGAAGATAGAAGACATCCTCACCCTTCCTCTTCTTTCTGACTTTACTTTGTTTTATTTAGAACAGCGAGGACTCCATCGTCCAAAAAGCATTAAATGTTAAAAAGGCTTGCTTCTTTTCTTCCTTTATGGAGACAAAAAAGATCATTGACATTATGGCTCCTGCCGGTTCTTATGAATCTCTGATGGCAGCACTGCACGCAGGCGCGACTTCTGTTTATTTTGGTATTGAACAACTCAACATGCGCGCGCGAGCGACAAATAACTTCCACTTTGAGGATCTCCCAAAAATCGCCGCGCTCTGTAAAAAACAGCACGTCAAAACATACCTTACAGTCAATACTATTCTTTATGATCACGACATTGTCCTTATGAAAAAGATTTGTGACGCTGCAAAAGTCGCAGGAATTGACGCAATCATCGCAAGTGATTTCGCAGTGCTTCAATATGCGCAACAGATTGGACAGCCCGTGCATATTTCCACGCAGATGAACATTTCAAACATTGAAGCGGTCCGTTTTTTCGCGCAATACGCAGATGTTCTTGTCCTTGCGCGAGAATTGACTCTCTCACAAATTAAAGAGATTTGCGAACAGATTCAGGAACAAAAGATTAAAGGTCCTTCTGGAGCGTTAGTCCAAATTGAGGTATTTGTCCATGGAGCGCTTTGCGTCGCAATTTCCGGCAAATGTTACATGAGCCTTGCAACATATAACGCTTCCGCAAACAGAGGCGCCTGCCTGCAAAATTGCAGACGATCCTACAAACTCACTGATGAAGAAACTGGAGACGAGCTTGTTGTTGATAACAACTACATCATGTCTCCCAAAGATTTATGCACCATTGGATTTGTGGATAAACTTATTGAAGCAGGAATTGCGGTCATGAAAATTGAAGGCAGAGGAAAATCACCTGAATATGTAGCAACTGTTACTTCTGCGTACAAAGAAGCAGTTGATAGCTATTTTGCAGGAACATACACTCCTGAAAAGATTGAAGCATGGACTAAAAAACTTGAAGAAGTGTATAATAGGGGATTCTGGCATGGCGGTTATTATCTTGGGAAAAAACTTGGTGAATGGAGCGGCGCATACGGATCTCAAGCAACAAAAGAGAAGAAATATCTTGGCACTGCAAAAAATTACTTTCCAAAAGCAAAAATCTCCCACTTTTTCCTCGAAGCAGGAGAGCTGAAAACTGGCGATGAAGTGATCATTACTGGATCAACAACAGGAGTACTTCAAACGACAATAGATGAACTCTATGTTCAAGACAAACGCGCGATTCTCGCGAAAAAAGGAGACGAAATAACATTTTCTGTTCCTCAAAAGATCCGGAAAAATGACAAGCTTTTTGTCGTCGTTGATAAAGCGGCAGGGAAAAATGCCTAAAATAATCCATTACAGAGACAGATGCATTGGATGCAATTCCTGTGTGGAACACGCGCCAGAACATTGGACCATCTCAAAAGCTGATGGGAAGTCTTGTCTTCTTAGCTCGGAAAAGAAAAAGGGCTGTTTTGTTCGCGCGATTAGCACAGTTGAAGTTGAGGCGAACAAACGCGCTGCGCAAGATTGTCCTGTGCATATTATCCAAGTTATTGAGGACTGAATATGGAACATCAGATTTCTGCGTATAGACAAGAGATTGATGTCATTGATTTTCAGCTTCTTGATAGTCTTGCCCAGCACAAAAAACAAGAAACTGAGCAACTGCTTAAAAAAAGATTAGCTGTTGTGAAAAAACTTGCAGTGTACAAGAAAGAACACCACATTCCCCTCTTTGATCCAGAACGAGAAGCATTTGTTTTCAGAACACGTAAAGCATATGGTACAAAAATTGGGCTTCCTGAAGAAGAAATAAAACGTTTCTTTTTTGAGGTTCTTAGGGGCTCGCATAATATGATAGAAACTATATTTCAAAACAAAGAAATATAAACCCATTCAGGTTCCAATCCCTTATGGAACAAAAAAATCTGGGTATTTTTCTTATGATCGTGGGCATTGCGCTTGCGGGGTTGTTTTATAAAATCAAACTTGATGAAGAAGTTACTATTCAAACGATCACCGCACTTCGTGGCGATCCAACAGATTGCTTCCTCGAAGATGGAACTTGTCTTCATCAACAACAAAGCAAGATCTTTGTGATTGGCGAAGCATTTGCATTGCTTCTCTTTTCTCTTGGAATTTATCTTTTCTTTTTTTTTTTTTTTAAACAGATTCTCGCATTGCAGGCAGAACAGAACCTTCAAATTGCCGGCGCATTACAGAAAGCAGAAGTGGAAAAGAAGAAAGATGAGAAATTTAGCGCTTTTCTTGCTGGCTTTACCAATGATGAACGAAAAATATTGGAAGCGATTCATGAACAGGAAGGCATTTTGCAATCTACATTACGATTTAGAGCTGGATTGACCAAAACTGATGTTTCTTTGATCTTGAAAAAATTTGAAGAGAAAGGGATTATTAGCAAGAAACCAGAAGGGAATACGAATAAGGTGTATTTGCGGAAGGTTTTTTGAAAGCCTTTGCTTTCGCGAACTTCCCAAAAAACCTCTTCTAAACAGTTTTAAACATTCTTTAGCTAAAAGAAGGCTAAATCAAGCTTCCCTAAACGCTTTCTTTGCAGGAAATATATTAATAAAAGAGCATCTTTCCACATGAATAGGTGATTGATTATGACAAAAATTCATTTGAACATTGAAGGCGTGCACTGCAAAAGCTGCAAAATGGTTATTGAAGATAATTTACAGGAACTCGGCGCAAAAGAGATTCATGTAACTATTGATGAAAAAAAACAAACTGGAACAGTGACATGCGAGTATGATGGAGATTCCATCAACATTGTCAACTCGATTAAGAAAGAAGGATATAAGGTGCTGAAATAAAATGGAAACAAGCAAAAAGACAATTTACAGCCCAGACATAACCTGCGGCAGCTGTGTGAAAGTACTGAGTAAACTGTTTGAACATACAAAAGGAATAGAAAAATTTTCCATCTCTGTAACGTCTAGCGCTATTGAATTAGAATATGATCCTTCTGCGCTTTCAGAAGAACAACTCCTTCAACTCATTCACAACAAAGGATACCGCGCATCATTCTCTGTCTTTGGCAGAAAAACATTTTCTGACCGATGCAAAGATTTTTTCGAGAACAAAGAAAAATACGCAATGGAATATACCATGCTCCGTTATTCTGCACTTTCACTTTTACTCCTTATTTTGATCCAAGCTATTGTCTGGAAAACAGTGTTTGGAGGCGATGTGACGCTCCTCACGACAAAGGCATTGTGGATACTTTATCTTGACATCGCGGTTGTCGCTCTCGGCGCAGCACTCTGGCACTTTCACGCTTACAAAACAGAAGTTCCTTGCATGGTGGGAATGATGATCGGCATGACCTTAGGAATGCAGTCTAGCATGCTTCTTGGCACGATTATCGGCGCAACGAACGGTATCTTTGTCGGCTCTGTTGTCGGGGTTCTTATTGGCATTGCTCTTGGCGCATTCAACGGCAAATGCTGTGGCATCATGGGCATCATGGAAGGAATGATGGCAGGAGTTATGGGTGGAACAATGGGTCCCATGATCGCTGTTATGATGCAGTTTGATCGCTTGCTCTGGTTTATGCCACTTTTCATGCTCGTGAACCTCTTTATTTTATGGGGGCTTTCGTACATGCTTTACGAAGAAGTTGTTGAAGAAAATCCGACTGTTGAAAAACAACCGCTTGATTTTATGACGTTTTTTTCGTTTTGTCTCGTCAGCGTTATTTTATTTGTCTTTATTATATTTTTTATTTAGGGGTGAAACAATGGAATTACAAACAATCATGAAAAATATTGGGACTGTCCTTCTTGTACTTCTGGGAGGGATTGCATTTGGCTTTTTTCTGAGTGGAAGAAGCATTTCGTTTTCAGGAGATTCTGGACAAGAAACAGAAACGGCGTCTGCTGACTCAGGTGAATATCAAGAATTTACGCTCTCTTTAGGCATATCGAATTATGATCCTGAAACAATTACTGTTGAAGCAGGAAAACCTGTTCGCATTACAGCAGACTTGAATTCACTCACTGGCTGCTTTCGAACATTTTTGATTCCAGACCTTGGCATCAAGAAACAATTTAAAACAGGAGATGACACATTGGAGTTTACTCCAACAGAAAAAGGAACTTATAGTTTCAGATGCTCTATGGGCATGGGAAGAGGCACACTGATCGTCCAATGAAAACATCACCGCTCTTTTGGAAAAAACAGTATAGCATTATTGCAGGAGTTGCACTGCTCTACATTACCGTGACTGTGCTTGTGAGCAAGTTTTACGTGACTGTGCAATACATTCCTTATTTTGTTGATACCATTAACTGGTTCCAGTTATTGCTTTCTGTTCTCTTGACAGCTGTAATTGGACTTTTGCTGGGTCTCAACGTTGCTTTACTTTCTTTGGTTTATCAAGAATATAAACATAAAAAAGCGTGTAGCACTACGGGACTTGGCACGACTGCAAGTGTGACCAGCATTGGCGCAGTGGGCGGCGTCGCGACAGGCGTCTGTAGCGCATGCGTTGCAAGCGTTTTTCCTGCGCTTTTTGGATTATTTGGCATTACGTTAAGCTGGGGCGCACTTCCATTTCAAGGACTTGAAATACAAGCAGGGATCGTTGCTCTTCTTACTGCAAATGGATATTATTTACAAAAAAAACTAGTGAAAGGTGGAGTTTATGACTAATGAAAACAAAAAAGTACAACTAAGTATTTCTGGCATGCACTGCGCAAGCTGCGCAACAATATTGACCAAAGCACTGACTAAAGTGTCTGGCGTTACAGAAGCGACAGTCAATTACTCCACTGAACGCGCTGTTGTTTCTTATGACGCACAGCAGACTGGCGTTCCTGCATTCATCAACGCGATCAAAGGAAAAGGATATACTGCTACTGTTTTTGACAACGCAAAAGGAAAAGACAAAGAAGAACACCGACGGAAAAAAGAGATCGCTGAAACAAAACAACTCTTTTTTATAGGACTACTTTTTTCTCTCCCTGCGTTTCTCATTACTTCTGTTTTTCCAAGCGTTGGAATAGAAATTCCCTTCGCGGAATACATTGCATGGATTCTTGCATCACCTGTCCAGTTTTATGTGGGCTGGCAATTTTATCGAGGAACATGGCATTCTCTCAGAAATGGAAGTGCTTCTATGGACACCCTTATTGCTATCGGAACAAGCGCAGCGTATTTTTACAGCATCTATGTTGTATTGTTCCAGCCAGAACTTGGACAATATTTTGAAGTCGGCGCGATTTTGATTACTTTCGTCATGCTCGGTAAATATCTCGAAGCACTTGCAAAAGGAAAAACCAGCGCAGCTATTAAAAAACTCATGGGCTTACAGCCAAAAACAGCGCTTGTTGTTCGCAACGGAAAACAAGAAGAAATTCCTATTGACAGCGTTGTTGTTGGTGACATTGTCATTGTGAAACCTGGGCAGAAGATTCCTGTTGACGGAACTATTGTTGAAGGACATTCTTCTGTTGATGAGAGCATGATTACCGGAGAAAGTATTCCTGTCGAGAAGAAAAAAGGTGATCCTGTCATTGGCGCAACGATCAATAAGACTGGAAGCTTCCGCTTTAAAGCAACAAAAGTTGGCGCAAATACAACGCTTTCGCAGATTGTGCAACTCATTGAAGACGCGCAAGCAAAAAAAGCGCCTATTCAGCGATTTGCTGATGCGGTGAGTGCATACTTTGTTCCAATAGTTATCGGAATTGCAATTCTGACATTTATTACCTGGTACTTCGGTGCTGGTGAGACGTTCTCTTTTAGTCTTCTCACTGCTGTCGCAGTTCTCGTTATCGCATGTCCGTGCGCACTTGGTCTTGCAACGCCGACCGCAATCATGGTTGGAACAGGCAAAGGAGCAGAAAAAGGAGTTTTGATTAAAGGTGGAGACGCACTTGAAGCAGCGCACAAAGTTCGCTCTGTTATTTTTGATAAAACAGGGACCATCACTCATGGAGAACCTATTGTGACAGATATTGTTTCAACAGGATCATTATCTGAGAAACAGCTTCTTCAACTTGCCGCAAGCATTGAACAGCACTCTGAACATCCGCTTGCAGAAGCAATTGTTATTGACGCAGAAAAGAAAAAACTTCCGCTATTGAAATCGACGCAATTTCACGCGATTCCTGGACATGGTGTTACTGCGACGCTGGGCAAAAAATTGTTTTATTTTGGAAACAGTAGGCTTATGCAAAAACAACACATCCATACCGCTGCTGTTGCTGAAAAACTGATTGCACTTGAAGAACAAGGAAAAACAGTCATGCTTCTTGCGGACGGAAAAACAGTTCTTGGTCTTGTCGCTGTCGCAGACACTATCAAAGAAACTGCAAAAAAAGCAGTTGAGAAACTCGAGCGCATGGGTGTTTCTGTGTATTTAATTACCGGAGATAATCAACGAACTGCGCAGGGTATTGCAAAGCAAGCAGGCATCACAAATGTTTTTGCTGAAGTACTGCCTGACCAAAAAGCTGCGTATGTCAAGAAATTGCAGAAAAAAGGAAGTGTTGCAATGGTTGGCGATGGTATCAACGACGCGCCTGCGATCGCGCAAGCAGACATTGGTATCGCAATGGGTTCTGGCACAGACGTTGCGATGGAAACTGGAAATATTGTGCTGATGCGCAATGATCCTCTTGATGTCGCAAAAGCGATTCGCTTGAGTAAAATCACCATGGCGAAAATCAAACAGAATATGTTCTGGGCATTGTTTTACAATGTTCTGGGTATTCCTATCGCTGCAGGGATTTTGTATCCATTCACTGGATGGTTATTGAGTCCAATGATTGCTGGCGGGGCAATGGCACTCAGTAGTGTCAGCGTTGTTGGGAATTCGTTGTTGTTGAAGATGAAGAAGTTGTAGTACTGCTGTTTTGAATCGCCCCGCTGACCTATTACAAATTCATGCAATCTTTTTTTATAAAAGGATGAATTGTATATGGGTCTGCTTGGCGACTATTTTTTATTTTGTCTGTGCGTGGTTTTTGAGAGTGGATGAATATGAAGAAAATAAAAGAAATCATAAAATTGCACTTGATTATTTTTTGTCTTGCTTTTCTGCTCAACATTGTCTGGGAATATCTTCATGAACCGCTTTATACTACAACAATGGTCCATGATCTCTTTGGATTTCTGTACATGGCAACTGCAGATGGATTGCTTGTTCTGCTCATTTATTGGATTGTTTGTTTGCAGGCACGAACGTTCTTCTGGCTCTCTGATTGGAAGAAACAGCTTATCTTGATTATTATTTCAGGAATATTTCTTAGTTTCTTTATTGAAATCAAAAATATGTACTTCACCTCTGTGTGGAGTTATACCGCAGCAATGCCTGTTCTGCCACTTCTTCATGTGGGTATAAGTCCTGTTCTTCAGATGGTCGTGACGCCACTTGTGGTCTTCTCTCTTGCGCAACGTTTTTATACTAGTAAATCTTGAGTTAGTGTATGGTCAACAAAGAACTGGCTGATTACATTAAACGGCAGTTTGAACACGGACATGACAGTGCAACTATTCGGGAACATCTTCTCAAGCACGGCTACACAGAAACAATCGCTGATGAAGCGCTTCATGACGTGCATCCTCCTGAAAAACCACATATTAAAGGTTTGAAATATCTTCCTTTCTCTGCAAAAAAAATGACCATTGCATTTCTTGTTATCTTTGCGCTTGGCGGTATTGGCTTTGCACTCATGAACCTGCTCGGTTCAGGAGATCTTGCAGGCGCTGCAACTGAACCAACTGACTTTTCTGATGAGATTGGGCAGGAAATTACACAGGAGCAACCTGAAGAAGAACAACCTGCTGAGGAAATTTCTGAAGAACCTGCTCTTCCTGAAGAAGAGATCATAGAAGAAGCTCCCGAAGAAGAACTTACGGAAGAAGAAATAACTTCAGAAGAACCTGTTGAAGAAACAACAGAAGAAATTGTTGAAGAGGAAGCTGCAATTGAGGAAGAAGAAGAGATTACTGCATCTGGCTGTACCAGCGACAGCAGTTGTGATACCGGTTATGTTTGTTATGAACAAGCATGCTCCATTGATAATGATCGAGACTTACTTTCTGACGCACAAGAAGAAAGCGAAGGAACTGATTCCCTTGATCAAGACAGTGATGATGATGGATATTTTGATTCTCAAGAATTGGATGATGGCAGTGATCCTCTTGATGCAACGAGTCCTGGATATACGACTTGCTCGTCCACCGCAGATTGCGCAGCAGGATCCACCTGTTCTGAGGACGGTATCTGTGTTGCTTGCGAAGACAGTGATGCACTGAATTATAAGAAAAAAGGAATAACCAAAGGAATACATTACACCTCTGGCAAAGCGATTCTTGCGCAGGACAACTGCCAAGATGAGTCAACACTCATGGAATATTACTGCAGAGACGGATCTGCATTTTACTTTGAAGAAGTCAGTTGTGAAGAAGAGTATGGAACTGGATATAGTTGCAGTAATGGGAAATGTGTGAGTTAGAAGAAATATTTACTTCCTTTCCACAACAAATAGACAGTGATCTTTCTCAAATGGATCTAATCTGCTCTGCCAATGAATTTTGACTTCTTTCTCCAATTCTTTCTTTACTTTTTCATAGACATCTTTTGGATCTGCAAGGACGTCAATGGATTTTGCTTTTATCGCAAGCATTGCAAGCTTGCCCTGCTTCAAAAATCTCATATTCTTCAGAAATATCGCTACTTGTTCTCTCTGCGCAATGTCTTGAAACAGAAAATCTGCTTCGCAAATGAGTTGTTGATATCTTTCTGGATGATTCGCGTCTGCTAATATTGGCGCAATGTTTTTTCTTTTTTCTGCGAGCATGACCAATCTTCTCAACATGTAAAAAGAAAACTCAACTGCAAAAATCATTCCATCCTCTCCTACCATATCAGACAAATGAGAAACTGTTGTTCCTGAGGAAGCACCCAAATAGAGAATGACATCTCCTTCTTCAACAGGAAGTTTTTTCAGTCCTTTCGCAAGCCCTGCAGCAAGCTTTGATTTTTTGACACTCCATTGTCTGAGTGCACCATTGCTGACGAGCTTTTCATCATAGACTGTTTCTCCAGGGGTGAGATTTTTCGTCCAAAACTGGTCTCCTCTTCTTGTTTTCTCCACAAAAAGGTTTGCTTGAAGTTGCTGCATTGCCATGATTATATTCCTCATTAACGCTTGAATGCTTTTCTTTTTTTGTTTGTATCGTTATGATACGGTTGATATTTATCTCGATTATGATAACTCTTTTTACTGTCAGATCTCTCTTTCATAGAAGCATGCGTTTGTGTCTGTGGTCTTTGCGAGTGCGTGGTTCTTCCATCACGTGGAGATTCTCTACGTTCTTGCGACGTATATTGTTGACCTGAACTTCTTTGGTACGGTCTTGAATAAGATGGTCTTCCATCACGCGGTGATTCACGATGTTGCTGCCCTGAATATTTATATCCTGGTCTTCGCTCAGGTGCTCCTTGTTGCCTATGCTGCCTAAACGGAGTATTGGCAGTTCGTGCTCCATGATCTTGCCTTGCATTCTGATAGGATGATCTTTCTTGACGGAATGGTTTTTCTGCTTCACGGGATCGTTCATATATTTCTTCGCGCGGTTTAGGAACATACGCTCGTGGTTTTATTTTTCTTGGCTTTGCCACGAGCAATGCAACATCTTTGTCGAGCTTTTCCCTCAGCGCAAATCCTTTATACTGATCTCCATGAAATCTATCCAGGCGCGCTGCGATGCTCAGAATTCCCGCGAGCTTTCTCGCGACTTTTCCATGATACTCTCCTTTTGCTCCCGCAAGCAACGGATGCTTGACAATAATTCCATGGCGTGGACAATTTCCTTGTTTTTTGAGATGCAAGAAAAGCGCATTTTCCGCGCCGAGCAACTGGATTGTTGAAGCTGGCATTTTTCCTAACTTTTCTAGCGAACCTGCATGAAGCAAGAGCTCTGCTGCAAGCACTGGACCTGCAACTGCAAGCAGGTTTGGCGCAAGGTCATGCAACGCTTTTTCGATATATTCTTCGAGCTGTTTTTTGAAATCGTACAGGATTTTGATTTGTTTTCCGAAGTTTTCCATCGGTTCAATATCAATAGCAGCGATATCTGCGCCCATTGTTGTAGCGATATTAAACTCATCAAGAATTTCTTGTTTGCTTTTTGTGGTGATTATTTCAATGAACGCTTCATGATTCGCAACCTTTTCATTGACTTCTGGACAGTACAACGCAAACCATTCCCGACAGCGCTTGACGAGTGGATTTACTGCCTTTTCTATATCTTCCATAGACGCAACTGCCTGCATGATGAAATGCTCTTTTCGCACTGCATCTTTGCACGCCTGTTTTGCAACTGCAATGTTGACTTCCCAGAATTTTTTCAAGAATTCTTTTTTTTGTGGGAATGTGAATGTAGTTTCTCTTTTTGCTTCAGGATGTTTTTTAAGAAGTTCTGCTTCACAATGCTGCACATGGTGCTTGTTCTTATATTCCAAATCCCTAAATAAGATTTTATCAATAATCTTATTCTCCTGAATGATAAATGTGCCAATGAAATTCGTGACGAGGATTTGAGCCATATTATGAAATAATCTCTAGTTGTATATATAGTTTCTTTCGAAAAGTATATAAGCAACTTGGAGAGGTAACTTATTGTGGGGATTTATGCTTATACTATACATTCCTTGCAAAGACAAACAGCAGGCAATGGATATCGCTGCACATCTTCTGAAGAGAAAACTTATCGCGTGCGCCAACATTATTCCCTCCACAAGCATGTATTTCTGGGAAGGCAAACTCGAGACAAATGAAGAACATATTATTCTTGCGAAGACTGTCGATAAGAGATACAAAGCAGTTGAGAAAGCTGTTTTAGCTCTTCACTCGTACACCTGTCCCTGCATTACTGCGTGGAAAATAGACAAAGCAAACCGCGGCTACGAACGCTGGGTTCAGGAGATGGTGAAATAATGCTTATTCATCAACTCCTCAAAGAACAGGATTTCAAGGAAAAATGCTTGTATTGCGGCAATGATTTTATTGACCAAAATCTTCCGCGACTTTCCAGACATGGGGATAAAGAATATATTACTCTCTCGTGCACATCTGGTCATCAACATTCTTTTGCTGTAGACATGACCCGCGCTTACGACGCAAAACTCATCCACAAGGAAATCCAAAACAGAAACAAAGGAAAAGCACGATCTATTGAAGATGTGGTTGTACTCAGTGAAGAAGCAAAGAAAAATTGAGAGAAAAAATGAACTATTCTGTCTCTGTCTGATTTGAGCCCACAACACGAACAACTGTTCCGTACCCTTCTTCCTGCTGTGCTGTTTCTTGCTGCTGATTTTCTGCAACAATATCCACTACTGCTGTTGCACCAGTAATAGGCGCTGCTTCAGTATTCATCTTTCCAAGGATGAGCAATGTTCCCACAAGAGAAACAAGAAGAGCAACCATCACAATAAGATGTTGCATTTTTAGATCTGCCATGCTTCTTTCTATAGTTTCCTGCTATATATAGTTTTCTTTAGACCATTTGCCTACGGCTTGTTTAGTACTACTTTTTAGTGGTTATTTTGCATAATCTTTATATATAACCTCTCCTTTTCTGCTTCTATTGGGGTTATTATGGAACGAGATTCATTGATTATAGGAATTGTCAGCATGACTATGCTTCTTGCATTAGTAGGGGTACTCCTCTTTGTTACTGAATATCATGAACTCTCTGAAGAACAATTACTCGCAAGCTACACTGAAGAAGAAATACCTTCTTCTCTTGAAGATTCATTTGCTGAAGCAGCAGGTGGAACCACTGTTGTGTATGTTCATACGACTACTGTTCCTTTAACAGAGACTGAAGAGAGTCCTATAGAAGAAACTATTGAAGAACACGCAACTTCTGAAGAAACTGAGGAAGTTATTGAAACAGTTGAAGAAACAGAAATTGAAGTTCTTTTAGATGATCTTGAATCTGCGTTTAACCAACTTGACAATCTGGATGATGATTTACAAGATTTCAAAGATTCTATTGCTGACGCAGATGACGATGATGACCTTGAAGACTTAGAAGAAGATCTTGAGGATATTGAAGACGATATTGATGATCTTGAAGATTTTATTGATACAATAGAAGACGATTTTGACGATCTTGACTACCGCGATTTTGACGGTTATACTGATGATGATTTTGATGACATCCAAGAGAGTATTGATAACGCACAGGATGATCACAATGATCTTCTTAAATATTATAACGAAGTAAGCGCAACACTTTCTGACAGATATGATGATGTTTAGGTGTTCTCATGACGTATACTATTCGTCGAGTAAGACCTAGTGATTTAGAACAAATTATTCGACTTTTTCAACGGGGCTTTGGTCCTGCTGTTCAACCAATACTTATAGAAGAAGTTCAGACTTCGACAAGAGAAGCATCATCTGTTCGTTTTGTTGCTGTTGATGATCGAGAAGTTATTGGATATGCTCGTATTTATTACCTTACTCCAGATAAAGCACTTTTTGGCGCTCTTGTTGTTGATGAATCACATAGGAATAGAGGAATTGCAACTGCGTTAAGCAGGGTGAGGGTCGGATATTTAACAAATAATAATTTTCAAGGTCTTGCACTTTCTGACGCTGTTACTTTACATCCATATTCACAACAACAACTTTTTTCTTCTAACTTTTTCCCTGTTCGTATCCTCCTCGGAAGTTTGCCTGACCACGGTTCTGGACCTGAAACTTCCGTTGGCTTTACACAAATTTTCTCTCCTGTTGGACTATGGCGAGCAGAAACGACAACACTTTCACTTTACCTTCCTGATAAATATAAAATAATTGCTGAAGAAACATTACGCCCTTTCGGCAGTGTTGTCTTTAAGGAGACAAGTGTCGAAACTGCTGGAGAAAGAACACGTTCTTTTGTAACAGGACAAGAAGTATCATTTCCAAAAAAACAGTATCCTGTACGGCTTTATGAACCAAGCGCTCCTGCTGACATGAAACTTCTTCAAGAAAAAGGATACATTGTAGCAGGTTTTGCGCCTCTTATTGTTGATGGATCTGTTTCTGCTATTGCATATATGTATAACGTTCCTGACGTTGCTCTCGAGAAAGAGAAGATAAAAATAATTCCTGCTGCACAACAATTATTTGATTTTGTCTGGGAACAATATGAACAACGGCATTATAAATAGTCACTTTTTTAAATCCAAGCACACTCTTTTTTTCTTATGGTTGATCTTTTAATCATCGGTACTGTCGGTTACGACAATGTGGAAACACCTTTTGGTAAACGAACTCGAGCACTTGGTGGAAGCGCAAGCTACGCAAGCGTTGCTGCATCATTTTTTTCCAAACCTGGCATTGTCGCGATTGTTGGCGAGGATTTTGAAGAACAACATAAACAATTATTTCTTTCTAAACAGATTTCTCTTCATGGTTTGAAGCAGGTTTCTGGCAAGACTTTCGCGTGGGGCGGGAAATATGAGTATGACATGAACGAAGCAAAAACTGAATTTACTGACTTAAATACGCTTCTTGATTTTGACGCGCACGTTCCTGAAGAGTTCAGAAATGCACGGTTTGTCTTCCTAGCAAACACTGATCCTGTTTTGCAACTCAAAGTCATCGAACAGCTAAAGAATCCTGCATTTATTGTGATGGATACCATGAATTTCTGGATTCAAACGAAGAAAGAAGATTTATTGAAGGTCATTGCGAAAGTGAATGTACTGTTGCTGAATGATGGCGAGGCACGGATGTTGTTTAACACAGTAAATTTACAGCAGGCTGCGCGGCAGGCATTGCAACTTGGTCCACAGTATGTCATTATCAAAAAAGGAGAACATGGCGCATTGTTGTTTAGTGACGGCAAGCACTTTAACGCTCCTGGCTATCC
Source organism: uncultured Methanosarcinales archaeon (assembly GCA_964385055.1). Lineage (GTDB taxonomy): Archaea > Nanobdellota > Nanobdellia > Woesearchaeales > DSVV01 > JACRPI01. Next base: position 13,396 of record CAYLMH010000008.1, on the reverse strand, counting down.
ACTTGAAGTCATTAAAGATCCAACAGGCTGCGGCGATTGTTTCGCAGGCGGATTTGTCGGCTATATTGCAAAACATGGAGCTGTTGACGAACGCACGCTTCGAAAAGCAATTGTGTACGGCAGTGTTGTCGCTTCATTTAACGCAGAGGACTTTTCTTTGGATAGAATTAATCGATTGACTTCTCCTGAGATTGAAAAAAGATTTGGTGAGATGAAGGATATTCGGGAGTTTTGAATTCGGAGATTCTCATGAACACATTTGCTTTTCGCTTGTTTCCAGGACAAGATTTGAAAAAAGAGCTGGTTTCTTTTTGTATCAATAATAAAATACAAGCAGGATTTATTCTGACGTGCGTTGGCTCACTCAAACGAGCAACACTTCGTCTTGCAGATGAAAAGGTGGTTAAAGATTTTGAACAACAATTTGAGATTGTTTCTCTTGTTGGGACATTATGTCAAGATGGTGTGCATTTACATATTCCATTGTCTGATGAAAAAGGAAATACTTTTGGAGGACATCTTATGGACGGTTGCTTTATTTATACGACTGCTGAGATTGTTGTTGGGGAAATGGAGGATGTTATCTTTTCTCGAAGAGCTGATGCTAAAACTGGATTTAGGGAATTGGTTGTGGAGAAGAATTGAAAAATTACTGTCGCAATTATTATACACGAACTGCAACTTTCTGCTCCATCATTTCAAGTTGCTTTAGAATGATTTTATCATAAAGAATTATCAATTGTTTTGCAATTTCATTATTTTGATTAATTTTATAGAGTGTCGCACGCCCTATTTTTCTTGTTTTCACGATAATACCCAGTTCAACAAGCTGTGGAACAATCGTGTTCAACGTTCCCCAACTTACTCCTGCATGTAATAAATCAGTCAGCGTATAATCAAAGTCTCGCCCTTCAACAAGATGTTGTACTATTCTCATACGCGGACTATCCCCCACATACTGCAAAAAGAGTGATTGTTCTGACATAAACAATGGTAAGAAGCCCTTTTATTTAAATCTTTCGTAATTATACATCAATGTATAATGGCTAAAAGAAAGAATTATTAATAAAATGAATGGCAATTTAGATATGGATGAAATACTTACTTTAAAAAAGATGATGCTTCAAAAACTCGTCAGAGGAAATATTTGGGGTGGGAAGCATACTCCTCTTGATTTTGTGAAAAAAGGAGTTCCAGAACTGTACAGAAATACACATCAAGGGAGGAAAGCAATTGAATCAGCACTAAAAGAGATGAAAAATGCAGAATGGATCTTTCTTATATCGAAAAGAACAGGAAGGGGATCTGATGAACACATTTCTCTCAATCCTAGAAAAGTTGCAGAGATCAAGCAATTCTTGGAAAGCTTTTTGGGGAGTTAAGACTTTATATTTATTTATATCTCTTCCTTCAAATTAACCGTCGCAATCATGGTTAATGTTTTCTTCAAACCCTGCTTTTTTCTGAAATCTAAAAGAAACTGATTGAATTCTTCAATATCTGCAAACTTGCACTTCATGACGAGATCATACTCTCCTGTCACACCAAACACTTCTTTGATGTTCTTATGGTTAAAAGCACTATTCTCAATCATTTTTTCTGTTTCAATAAAGACAAAGACAATAAAATTTTCACCCATTGCTTTATTGTTTAATTTTATGGTGAATTTTTCAATAATACCTGCTTGCGTCAGTTTCTGAATTCGGACATGAACAGTACTGTGTCTAAGTTTTAGTTTATTTGCAATATCACGTATAGAACTTCGTGCGTTTTGTCTTAATACTTCAATTATTTTGTGATCGGTATCGTCTATAGTCATAAAGAGCTCACGGGAAAAGGGTCAATTGTTGCGCCAACAAACAATTATTTAGTTTTGCGAGTATAATCTATATGGGAAAACATTAATTTTCCCATAATAAGTGAATTGCTTTTCGATTGGATAAAATCCAATTATTAAAGCAATTCACTATAACCCCTTTTCCCCGAGCATGAATAGAATGCTCTCGGATTTTAGTAAGCAAAATTTCTTTCACTTACTAAATTTCTCAATCCCTTGTTTATACAGTAGTACAACAACTATATAAATATTTCTAATTTTGTCCAGCTTTTCTTTATATTTATTGGACATTGTCCATCTTTTTGTAAATAAACTATATAAACGTCTAACAGTGACCTGCTTCCATTAATTAACAACCGAGGTGTTCGTATGGACAAAGGACCACAGTATGAAGTCAAGGACATGAGCCTTGCTGAACAAGGAAAGAAGAATCTCGCATTCGCTGAAATGCAGATGGGCGCATTGCTCAAAATCAGAGACAAATTCGCAAAAGAGAAAACATTTGCTGGCATTCGCATTGGACTTGCACTGCACGTCACAAAAGAAACCGGAATTCTCGTTCGAACACTCGTTGCAGGAGGAGCTTCTGTTGCAATCACTGGCTGCAACCCTTTGAGTACACAAGACGATGTTGCTGCTGCACTCGCCGCAGAAGGAGTTCATGTCTGGGCATACAAAGGAGAAAACAAAGAAGATTATTATCGCTACTTGAACAATGTTATTGCGTTTAAACCGCACATCACAATTGACGATGGCTGCGATCTCGTGAGCGAAATTCACACGAAACACACTGAATTGATTCCTTCGCTTATCGGCGGTTGTGAAGAGACTACGACGGGGATTATTCGACTTCACGCAATGGTTAAAGATAATGCACTCAAATATCCAATTATTGCAGTCAATGACAACAAAACAAAACATCTTCTTGACAATTATTACGGCACTGCGCAGAGTACCCTTGACGGCGTTATTCGCGCGACCAACGTGCTTATTGCAGGAAAAACATTTGTTGTTCTAGGATACGGCAGCTGCGGGAAAGGCGTTGCAAAAGCAGCAAAAGGCATGGGTGCACACGTTATTGTCTGTGAAGTTGATGCATTTACTGCGTTGCAGGCAGTCTACGACGGATTCCCTGTCATGAAAATGGAAGACGCTTCAAAGATAGGAGATATTTTCTTAACAGTCACTGGAAACAAACATGTTATTCGTGTTGAACACATGAAGCAGATGAAAAACGGCGCAATTGTCGCGAACTCCGGACATTTCGATTGTGAAATTGACGTTGCTGGACTGGCTTCTGCGTCTTCTTCTACTGAGAAGATCCGACCATTCATGGATCAATATGTTTTGAATGGAAAGAAAATCTTTGTTCTTGGTGAAGGTCGATTGATTAACCTTGCTGCTGCTGAAGGACATCCAAGCGCAGTTATGGCAACGTCATTTTGCGGACAGGCACTTGCTTGCGAACATTTGGTTAAGAATAAAGGAAAACTTGGTGTGCAGGTTATCCAGCTTCCTGCTGAAATTGACGACATTATTTCACGTCTTCAACTTGCAGACATTGGTGTTTCATTTGACGAAATGACTGCTGAACAAAAGAAATATATGTCTAGTTGGCAAGAAGGAACGTAAGTTTTTGTTTTATTTTTTTATTATTTCTTTTTTCTATCTTAATTTGTTTCTTTCTTTACTAAAAACACAAAACTATATAAATAAACCATTATTCTTATTGCAAATAGTTTGCAATAATCAATTATTATAATAAAGGTGGAATGATGCAGCAGAATATTCATGAAATAAAAACAGAAGATGTTCTTTTTCCTGTGAACGAAGGGACTATTAGTGGATTTGACATCATGCAATTCATTCGCTTTCTTGGTCAGATTGACGGCATCACGTTTTGGGTTACGTTAGGACGAGGAATTCAGGAACTTGAAAGTCCACGTCCCTACAAAATTCATGTCCAACCAGGAAGCGCAGGCTACGCAACATACATGCTTGTTGACGAACAAGGCAAAATGGCGCTTGGCGGTCATGGACATCTGCAACTCAGCTCTGTCGACAAGGTTTCTTTTGAAGTATTGCCAAGCTGCACCTGTTTACCAGCAACGTACAACATTTTTTTTGAGGACATTGCGCTTCGAAGCGCATTGCTCAATGTTTCTTTTCCTGTCTGGTGGAGTCCTAGCGAACCTTCTTTTTACAAATTTTATCCTGAGGCGCATGCACTCTACATGCAGCTTGTCCGGCATTTTGGGACTGCTGTATTGAAAGTAGATGGCGCGTGGATCAAAAATGAGGCAAACATGCCAGAAGTCAACAGGATGCATGAGATTGCCAAACAACGGTTTGAAAAAATTTACACGAAGATCAATTACGCGAATCAAGGAAAAGAAGACGTTGTTGTTGATCCCGAATACAAACAATATGTTGTTCGGACATGATTCCTTTTTCACAAATCATATAAAGACCGTACTGTTATTGAGAACCGGGGATGATGGGATGCTAAGTACTGTAACACTCAAAGAGGATACTGTTCTTCTAGATGCAAAACTTCCTTCTTCTGTACAAAAAACCCTTGATGCTGTTGTTGTAAAGAAAACAATTGAGCAGGTTGATCCTCTTGTAACACTCAAAGAAGCGCTGACTGCGCTTGGAAAAGCACAAGAAGAACAAGCCCGGGCACTTGCCGCAACAAAAACTGATGAGAAGAATATTGAGAAAAAAGCTGAGATAAAGAAAGACAAAGACATTACTGTTGTCGTGGATAGTGATGATAGCAAAGAAAAGCTCAAAGACAAATTCAAAGAAGGGATTCTTTCTATCACTATTGATATGGATGGATTTGAGAAACATCACCTCCGGCAATATCAACAACAACTCGCGAATTACGCGCGATTTCTTGCAGAATATTTAGATGGCACAGGTGTTCGTCCCGGGAAATTTGGACAGTCGTACTCGTATTCGGATACTAAAGAAGAAGAGAAACCACGGACGATGGAAGTGCAGATGCTTTCGTATGGTGAATCGCAGGATTTTGTCCGATCAACCATTCAGAATGAACTTCTTGGTAAAGCAGGAAGTAATTATATTGATCCAAACACAAAAGAGAGTTGGGAACTTTGGAAAGTATTTCAACACAATTTTATTTGGAGCACATATTATACGTCGCAGTGGAGGAATTAGTTCTTAGACTTTTTTATTACCCACTCACGGGACTAATAATCTGATCTTCTCTACTTTTATCTCTGTAAACTGTGATTCCTTTACAGCCAAGGCCATACGCAATTTTGTATACTTTCATGACATCTTCTTTATGCGCGTCGCTTTGAAGATTAACACTCTTAGAAACTGCGTTATCAGTGTATTTCTGGAACGCTGCTTGAATCTTGACATGCCACTTCGGCGCGACATCATACGAAATGACGAATACTTTCTTGACATCCGCAGGAATTTCTTGGAACCATTTTAATGAACCCATCTGCGCAATTTTTCGCATAAGGTCATCGTTGTAAAACTGTTTCTGCCGCGCAACTGTTTCAAAGTGTTTATTGACTTGGAGAATTCTTTCTGTCTCCAAAATTCGCTGCATATACGCAAGCGCGAACACCGGCTCAATACTTGAACTGCATCCTGCAATAATACTTATTGTTCCTGTTGGCGCAATCGCTGTTGTTGTCGCATTGCGCATCTTGAATCCTTTTTTCGCGAACGTGCTTTTTTCAAAATTAGGAAAGACGCCTCGCATTTCTGCAAGCTCAATGGAAACTTTTCGTGATTCTGCTTTTATGAATCGCATCACTTTTTCTGCTGTTTCCACTGCTTCTTCAGAATCATATGGAATGTTGAGCTGGAAAAGCATGTCCGCGAACCCCATAACTCCAAGACCTATTTTTCTATTTTCTTTTGTCTTCTTTTCTATTTCTTTTGAGGGATATTTGTTGGCATCAATCATGTTATCAAGGAAATGAACTGCAAGCTGCATTGTTTTTTCTAATTTTTTCCAGTCAATTTCTTTTTTGTCGACCATATTCGCAAGGTTGAGTGATCCTAATGGACATGCTTCATTTTCATACAATGGAACTTCCGCGCACGCGCTTGTTATTTCTATGCGTTCTGTGTTCACTGTACTTTTCTTGTTTATGGTGTCGAGGAATAATACTCCTGGCTCGCCATTCTTCCACGCTTGTCTTGCGATGAGATCAAACACTTCTTTCGCAGGAAGCTGACGCACTGGTTTTTTTGTTCTTGGGTCGAGGAGATCATAAAATTTATTCTTCTGCACCGCGTCCATAAACTGATTTGTTAAGCCGACAGAGATATTGAAGTTGGTGAGCTGCGCGTGATCTTCTTTTGCGGTGATGAATTGCAAAATCTCCGGATGATCGACGCGTAAAATCGCCATGTTCGCGCCTCTTCTTTTTCCTCCTTGCTTGATGATTGTTGTTGACGCGTCAAAAAGCTTGAGGAACGAAAGCGCCCCTGATGATTTACCCATAGTAGATTCGATGATATCATCCTTTGCTCTGAGTGTGGAGAAATTAAATCCTGTGCCTGATCCGTGCTTGTGGATTTTTGCCGCAACTTTCATTGTATCATAAATTCCGTCGATAGAATCTTCAATCGGAAGCGCGTAACATGCGATCACTTGCGGATAGTCTGTTCCTGCATTCATCAAGCATGGACTGTTTGGGAGAAAATCCAAAGTATTCATCATTTCATAGAATGCTGTTTCTGTTTCTTTAATTGGCGCGTGCTTTTCATAGCCCTTGTCCTCGCTCGCAATCGCCTTTGCCACTCGCTCAAACATCTGCTGCGGTGTTTCTATCAGCGCGTTTTCTTTGTTTTTCAGGAGATATTTGTCTCTGAGGATTTTTAGCGCATTGAGGCTTATGCTTTTGTCAACGAAGCCTCCCACAAGTTCTTGTTTTTTTGCTCTTAATTTTGCCTGCTCTTCACGATAGATAATGTATGCTTTTGCTGTTTTGACGTGTCCTTGCTCGATCAGGACGCGTTCTACTATGTCCTGGATGTCTTCAATTGTGGGGACATTGGTGTCGCTGAACGTTTTTTCGACATATTCTAGGACTTTTTCCACGACTGGTTTTGTTTTTTCTCGATCATAACTTCCGACAGCTTCCGCTGCTTTAGAAATAGCGTTGTAAATCTTTTCAGGATTGAATGGGACTATTCTGCCATCTCGCTTCCTGAGCTTGGTCACTGGCATAGATGAGATGTATACTGTTCGTTATTTAAAACTTATGGAAGAAAAATAGCATCATTTTTAGCGCATAATGTAGTAAGAGCACCCGCCGCAGCTGGCGGCCTACGGACAAAATTCTCTTGAATTTTGTCCTACGCGACACCCCGTAAGGGACAACCCCCGTCGCGTCGGCGTCAGCGGCGGGTTTAAAGACTGTCCAGAATAAATTCCTTGAATATGTCCATAGATTTAAAAATGAAAGGCGTTTTTTCTCTTTCATGGCTTATATTTACCACAATGGCAAGCTTGTTCTCGTGAGCTGCCTTGTTTTGAACGAGAATAAAGAACTTTTACTGCTTTACCGCACCAAACACAAACAATGGGAAACCCCTGGCGGCAAAGTCGAAGAACACGAATGTCTTAATCCAAATTGTCCAACACAAAAAGAACTCGAGCAGGCATGTATTCGCGAGGTATTCGAAGAACTTGGCGATGGCATTGTGCTTTCTGATTTTAGATACTTTGGCGCAGTGGAATCACCTATGCCCAGCGGCAGTCTTGCGCTGATTCATAAATTTATGACCCGCATTGTTTCTGGAACTCCACGAGTGAACGAACCGAAAACATTTAGTGATTTACAATATATTTCTGTTGATGTGCTTCAGGATTATCCTCTTGTTCCTGACTTGTATATGATTCTGCCGAAACTGCGAAAGCATTAGAAATATAGCAGAAATCCATGACATTCGAACTATTCTACCGAATACCTTTCCTATTAGTCAAGGATTTCTGCTGAATAGTAAATATCCTATAACCTGTTCGAGATCAAAGGATATTTACTATACTTATTCTTCAAAACATTCTATTAATGACTCCCTTGCGTCATCATCCAGCGCAATGGGATTTCCGTTGGTTGCGTAATGAATACTTTTATCTGTCTCAAACGCTTCATCTGAAAAAATGACTGAATCTTTTTCACTAAATTCATACGAGTCAGGAAGTTCATAGGAAAAGGAAATGTTTACTCTCATTGATGCACTGATATCTTGTTTCTCACACGCATTACTAAAATCCTGCCAATATAACCAGATTGTACCGTTCAGTGATGTCGCTTCAGGAATACTTGCCTGCTCAACAACTTTTTCCAGAGGAGACCACTCGATTAAATCAGAACTTGTTGTCCTGTAAATAGATCGAGCGCAGAGCTCGCACAATGATCCTGCTTGACACTCTTTTGTGTTCTCGATACCTTTGACAAACAATACCCACGTGCCATCTGCGCGCTGTCCTATCGCAGTGTCGCTCAGCAAAAGATCGTCATCAGAAACAACAAGGGTTGTTTCCCCATAATCGAGTTCTGAAAGTTCTGTTACTGGATCTTCAAGGATGCACAAGCTTTCAAGATCCATTGCTTGGTGTTCTTCATCGCTCAAATGCGATAAGTAGACTTTTGCCATGATAGAATGAAAGACATACGTGCCTCCTTCTGCAGAAAAGACCTGCGACGTTTTCCCTATTTGCATATGAGTTGATTCTTGACAACCAGCTTCTGTTGAAGGCTTCAATGCAATCACTTCTTCATCATCGACAAATGGGCAGGATGCTTCGAAATAGAGCATTGCTCCTGCTCCTCGCGGATCTTCATTCGCTGACCACGAAGTCAATGTCCAGCTATCTGAAAGACGACTAAACACTGGATCATCATATCCTGTTGTTTTCTCTACTCCTTGTTCCCACGCAACAGCAGTTTGATCAAAACTTTCAATAACAGAACCATCTTCAGTGCTACCAATCATTACTGCGTTTTCTCCAATGCCGTTGATAAATGGACCAACTGTTTGATAGAAGAATGCCATCTGTGCATCTGCGCTGAGTTCACTACTGCTTTCTGCTGTTTCCTCTGCTGCTTCACAATCTTCTGGACAGAATCCTGATTCCTGTTCTGCTTGATCACAAACACTATCTCCGCATTTCTTTTCAGAAGTTATAGTTTCATCGCTGTTCTCACTACAACCTACAAGAAAGATGAGAAGAATGAGAAGAATTATTTTTTTCATGATACGATTTTACTAGACATGATTATTTATATGTTTTTTGAATCAATGAATTTTCTAATATTCAATTCCTTTTCTCGCTTTGATTCCTTTTTGCCATGGATTTTTAATTAAGGTGATTTGCGAGACATAATCAAC
>CAYLMH010000008.1:0-4154 GCA_964385055.1 uncultured Methanosarcinales archaeon | reverse complement strand
TCATACAATGCTTTTGGCGCATCTCTGCCTGTTAGAATTAACTCTGTATGCTTTTTTTCCTTAATGAGTTCTATGACTTCATCAATAGGAATTAATCCTTTATCTAAGACGCAATTAATTTCGTCAAGAATAACTACATCGTATTCTCCATTGCGAATGATTTCTTTTGCGTGATCTAATCCTAACCGCGCCGCGTCTTTCTCCGCGACATCTGGCTGAAAGACAAACCTTCCTGTCGCGTCTGTTTCCGCGAATGTTTCTAAATGAGTCTGCGCTTTTTGGCGCTCTTTTATCGCATCCACGCCAAATTGTTCTATTTTGAGATTCGGAACGTGTTTTGTTGCGTAGAGTTCGCCTGTGCCTCCACTCTTGAGAAACTGAATCATGTAAACTTTGTAGCCATTGCCTAAAGAACGCAACGCAAGACCTAACGCAGAGGTTGTTTTTCCTTTGCCATCGCCTGTTATAATGTGGACTAATCCTAGCGCTTCTTTACTTTGTTCCCCTTGGACTGTTATTTGTTTTTCTAACTTTGTTACCACACATCACACCCAAGATATTTGTTGCTGTGGATATAATAAAGGTTGTGTTTTGCCTAAAAGGTGTTACAGAAGAGTTGGGAATGGGGACTCAACACGTTTGTGTGTGGAAAAACTTGAACGCATTAATTATGACTTGGTGGTGAGAGTTGCTCGTAGATATAATAGAGTAATATTCCTAGAAATGCTGTTTTTACTAACGCGTCTTCGAAGATGAGGTACATGAGGATGGGATTGGATTATGGTTTTTAAGGTTTGTTGGTTTTTCGCTTCTTTATTTCATTATTTTGTTCATTAACTTTTCTATATTCTTAATAACCCCATTGCACTAAAGTGCAATGGGTCCCCCTGACAGTAAAAGGTCTTGCTGGTGCGTGTATTTTCTTTAGCGATTACTGTACACAATTAGAAAATGATAAAGAAATTAAACAAAAAAGAAATCAAAAAAATCAAAGAAAAAATTAAAACAAAAAACTATTCCGCACACGTCCTCACGACAACGCCATTCTCGACTTTGACTTCACAGACTGCTGCTTTCTTCTTGTCGTCCTTCTTCGCAACGACAACAACCTGCTCTGGCTTTGCCTCTGCAAGAACTGGAGCGACAATCACGCCCGCAATATTGCGCGTCATTGCATGGAACGGTGTGGAGAGTTTTCCATCTGGCATCGTAAAGACTTCCTGTCCCTTGAGGAACATTTCTTTTCCATCCACCACGACACGGAACATCTTATACTTCTGCTCCTGGAACAAACTCTGCTGCTGATCAACACTCAAGATAGGATATCTACTTCCATCTCGGTAAATAGTGATGCCCTTCAATCCCTGCTTCCACGCTTCCAGATAAATATCTGAAATTGTTTCTGGATCAACACTCTCTGGCAAATTCACTGTTGATGAAATACTGTGATCCACATACCGCTGCGCAATTCCCTGAATTAAAACACGCTTCTCTGGCGAGATAAAGTGCGCTGTTCTAAAGAAATACGCAGGCAATACTTTTCGCATCTCATCCAACGTTCGCGCTTCTTCGACTTTGCCCTGCAATTCTTTCATGTCAATATACGCCTGAATTGTACTGTGGAATACTTTGAACATTTTGTTGCCAAAGGATTCTGCTCTTCTTGTATAGAACAAAGAAAAGATTGGTTCAATGCCTCCACTGACCCCAATATAATGCTTGTCTGTCTGCGGATTCACAAAGCCGAGCACAATATTGGAAATTGTTCCTGTCGGAGCAATCGAAAGAATCGCGACATTACGCAACCCTTTCTCTTTAATCTTCTGCTGGACTTCTGGACTCAACGCTTCTTTGAAGAACGGACATTCCGCATAGCGCTCAAAGTCAAACGCAGGGAAACTTCCTTTCTCTTCTGCGATCTCCGCAGACGCTTCATACGCTGCGTCCGCAATCCACTTACTCGCTTTTTCCAGAATTTCCATTCCTTCTTCAGAGTCATAGCCAATGCCTAACTGGTTGACCATGTCTGCAATTCCAATAATTCCTAATCCAATACGTCTTGTAATTCCTGCTGCTTTTCGCTGTTTTTCCAACGGGTTTAGCGCGGTATTCCATGTAATGACATTGTCAAGGAAACGGACACAATCTTTGGTGACTGTTCTCATTTCTTCCCAATCAATTTCCGCGTCAGGAAGATAGCCATTCTTCACAAACCGTGAAAGGTTAATGGAAGAAAGGTTACATGCGCCGCCATCTTCAAGAGGCACTTCACCGCAAGGGTTTGTTGACGCAATTGGTCTGCCCACATAATTGGATGGAGAATATTTACTCATCGCTGTCCAGAAAATTAATCCTGGCTCTGCTGTGTCGTAATTTCCCGCGACAAACTGATCCCATAATTCTCGCGCTTTGATGAGGCGCTTGATGTCCCCTGTCTGCTCTGATCCAAAGTAGAGCATATAATCTCCGGCGTATTTCACCGCAAGATCATAATCTTTTCCTTCAGGCTGGACAATGAGATCTCCAAAAATATCTCGCTGGCTACTGTCCTCGAGTAATTCTTTTGTTACTGGGCGACCGCCTTCTTTCGCGAGCACTGCGTTTATTTCTTCCAATGTTTCCGCTGTTTTGTACAATTCATATTGCGTAATGTCTTTCGCAGGAATGCCATAAGAATAATGCATTGTTTCTGTTTGCGGCGCAGACATAACCACTTCTTTGTTTTTCTTTTTGTACAACAAAAGAATTCCTTTGCCATAGGTTGTTTCTTCATGCACTGCCTGCATAAATTCATCTGAGACTTTCATGCTGATATTCGCGAATCGCACTTGCGTATTTTCTTTGACATGGCGCTCAACTTCTGCAAGCTGTTTTTCATCAAACACATTGGACCAGCGTGCCTGTTCGACAATCTGCTTGGTGACCCAGTTTGGAATTTTTTTGACATTGACAAAATACGAGACATCAGGATGCTTGACATCTAACGTGAGCATTAACGCCCCTCTTCTGCCTGATTGTCCAATTAATCCAGTGGTGAGCGAATAGAGCTCCATAAATGAAACTGCTCCTGTTGATTTGTCCGCTGCGTTGTGAACTACTGAATCTCTCGGTCTCAGCGAAGAGAGATCAACGCCAATTCCTCCCCCATACGAATACGTTCGCGCGCATTCATACGCTGCTTGGTAGATAGATTCAATGTTGTCTTTCTGAATTAAAGAAACAAAACAATTCGCGAGAGATTTTGTTCTGTATAAATCTCCTGCACCTGCGATGACTCTTCCCCCGGGAACAAAATACCCATTGTAGAGAATGTTGTAGAATCGCTTTGTCCAGAGATCTTGTTTTTCTGGTGTTGTTTCCACTGTTCCAATAAATGACGCAAGTCGACCAAACACATGCTCTGGCCGATGTTCAATACAATCACCATTAAGATCCTTCACGTAATATTTATTCTTGTAAATATTCTCCGCAAGCTCATTGCTGCCCAGATAATCGTTCTTTAATCTGTACGGCACTTTTTGTTCTTCCTGCCATTTGCGCATGAGATAAAACAATCTTCTGTATGCATCTACTTGGCTTCGTGGGACTAATGAATAGAGTTTTGAATTGTAGCCAAACATTGCGTCTGTTTCTGCGTCAGAACCCACTGCTTTTTTACGCTCTTTTTCTCGCTCTGCTCTGTATAAAATAAACGCTTTTGCTGTTTTCGCGTGTCCTGTTTCAATAAGAATTTTTTCAATAACATCCTGAATATCTTCCACTGTTGGAACTTTGTTGTGATATTTTTGTTCAAGCACATTCATGACATTTTCTGTCATCATTTTTGCCTGATTCATGTCTGTGCCGCCGACGGACTGCGCTGCATTAAAGATGGCACTCGTTATTTTTGCCTTGTCAAAAGAAACCACTTCACCACTTCGTTTTTGTACTTGTTCAACGACCATCTCTTTCACCCCTTTTACGCCCAGAGAGCGCATATTCTAAGTTTACGTTTAATTTGAAACAGAAGTAACACACTGCTTGTGTTTTCTGTAAAAAAAATGACTTTAAAGGTTATAAAAAGGTTTTTGTTTTGTGTGTGGGAATGATTTGAGTTGTTATTCAAGAGTACTCGTTTTTTGGTCTCTTTTTCTTTAGATTCCTTTTAGAAAAAA
>CAYLMH010000007.1:0-46869 GCA_964385055.1 uncultured Methanosarcinales archaeon | reverse complement strand
TTGACCATTTTTCCGATGGTTGCAAGAAATTGCGAGACTTTATCTTGCTGCAGACCGAGGCGCTGCTGCGCGCTACCAAAAAATGCGGAGTGTTCTGATGCGCCAAACATATCAGTTATTTTGGTGAGTTCATTAAAACCTTCATGTGTTCGAAGAAATTCCATGGTCCAGAAATAATTCTCTTCTATGGACTGATTGAAAATTTGATGAACTACTTTGTAGGTGAGTTTTGATTTGGGAAAACCAGTCTTGACATAGATAGTGTTCCCTTTGAAGTCCATTCCCCCTTCAATTTCTTCTTCGTCAAAGCCGAACTTCTCAAGCATCTCTTTCGATGTCATTTTTCCCCTCTTTCAGTATTTTTGGAGAAATAGGTATATAAAGAATTCGTTTTGGTCTTACATGGGAACTCGGCGAAAGCCTCGCACTTTAGTGCGAGGATGAAGCCGTTAGTTCACATGTTTAATAATCCCGACGGCAAAGCCCACGTCTTTAGACGTGGGATACGCCGTCTGGGATTATTTTTACTTCCTCCAAAGCACAACAGTATTCCCTACAATAGAAATCAGTGTAGAACCAGTCTTGAGAGCAAGTTCTTCTCCTAATTCTCGTTTGGTCATAGGAATATCGTCCATAAAATTTCTTAAGAGTTTAATTTTCACTAATTTATGCGCCTTTAATTGTTTGATAATTTCTTGAAAGAGCGTCTGACCAAGCCCTGCTTTTCCAATGCGAACAAGTGGTTCTATTGCGTGTGCTTTTTTTCGAAGGGTAATAAGCTGCAGCGTACTCATTTCAGGTGTTTTTTGTTCAGGTAATGCTGAAATTTCAGTGGTATTCATTATTCTCTAAAGAATTAGGGTCCATTTATATAACTTCACTTCGAAAGTTTTATATGCATGAAGTAGTAAAAACAGGCAAAAAGGGGCGATCATGGCAGAAAACGTTTTCATTGAATTAAGTATTATCATACTCATCGCAATAGGATTTGCGGCATTGATGCGTCTTCTTCGTCAGCCATTAATTATTGGGTATATTCTGACTGGTATCGTCGTCAGTCCGTATTTTTTAGGATTATTTCGAAGTTCAGAAGATATCACCACATTTGGTCAAGTAGGTGTTGCGCTTCTTTTGTTTATGGTTGGTCTAAGTCTCAATCCTCAGGTTATACGAGAAGTAGGACGAGTTTCGATTATCACAGGAGTGGGTCAACTATTATTCACTGCGATTGCGGGTTTTTTTATCGCGAAAGTGCTGGGTTTTTCCGTCATTACTGCAATCTATATCGCGGTTGCGCTGACCAATAGCAGCACAATTATTATTCTAAAACTGATCTCAGATAAAGGAGAATTAGACAGATTATACGCAAGAATTACAATTGGCTTTTTGCTTGTCCAAGATTTGATTGCAATTCTCATTCTCATGTTTATTTCTTCGTCAGCAGGAGGAGGAACATTTGCGCATATTCTTACAGAGACATTGGTCAAAGGAGTGGGCATACTTGCGCTGTTATTCGTGATCGGCATGTATGTCTTGCCTGCGTTGATCGACCGTGTTGCGAAATCACAAGAATTCCTGTTATTATTCTCCATAGGATGGTGCCTGCTTCTTGCGGCGTTTTTGTGGTATCTTAATTTCTCCCTTGAAATTGGGGCATTGCTTGCTGGAGTGACGCTTTCGCTTTCACCATATCGTCATGAAATTAGCGCAAGAATGAAACCATTAAGAGATTTCTTCATTATCTTATTTTTCATAATCATTGGGTCGCAGATGAATTTTGAGAATGTTACATATTCATTCACCAGCATCGTTATTTTCTCGCTTTTTATTTTAGTAGGAAATCCATTGATCATGATGATCATTATGGGCGCGCTCGGTTATACGAAGAAGACAAGTTTCTTAGTTGGGCTTTCTGTTGCGCAAGTCAGCGAGTTTACCTTCATCATGATTGCGCTCGGTATTAAAGTAGGGCACGTCCCGCAGGAAATAATGTCCCTGGTGACTGTGGTGGGAATGATTACCATCGCAGGATCTACATATATGATTATGTACGCAGACAAATTATATGGCATTTTCGAGTCGTATTTAGGAATATTTGAGAGAAAAGGAAAAAAACTAGATGGCATAAAAAAGCAAAAGACAAAAGCGTACGATATTATTCTTTTTGGATATAACAAAATGGGATATGATCTTTTGGATTCCTTTAAGAAACTCCGCAGAAAATTCTTGATTGTTGATTATGATCCGGATATTGTGCGACGTTTGACAAAAGAAGGATACAATTGTCAGTATGGTGATGCAGAAGATGTCGAGCTATTAGAAGATCTCAATGTAGGAAACACTAAAATGTTGATTTCCACAATCCCAGATATTCGCGTGAATGAAATTATCATTGCAAAAGCGCGAGAACAAAATAAGGATGCGTTGGTGATTGTGCTTTCCAATCACATTGAAGACGCAATCAAGCTCTACAAATCAGGTGCAACATATGTCGTGATGCCGCACATGGTGAGTGGAGGTCATACTTCTTCGCTTATCAAGAAATATGGAATTAATGTAAAGAAATTTTTCAAAGAGCGTGGAGAGCACCTTAAAGTGCTTCGCGAGCGCCAAAAGCGGCATAATGTCAGGAAAATCAGCGAGTTATATAAAAAATATTTCAAAGGAAAGTTTGGAAAGAAAAAATAATCGTCTGCACAATTCTTATTTCTTATTATTCATCACATTATTTGTGTAAGCCTTCTTTGCTTTTTACTTCTTTTCCAGTGCCATAGAAAGTATCTTCAACAACAAGACCAATCTTCTTGAGCATATCGCTCGCGACAAGTCCTGCATGTCCTATTTCTCCTTTGACCACGTCACCGCAGAGGCCGTTAATGTATGCGGCAGCAATTGCGCTGTGAAACGCATCTTTTGTCTGCGCGTAAAAGCCAACAGCTAAGCCAGCGAGAATATCTCCTGTGCCGCCGACAGTCATTGCAGGATTGCCGGTCTTATTGTACGCAATTTTGCCGTGTGCGTAAATCATGTCTACATTGCCTTTGAGAATAATGATATTCGATCCAATATATTTATTCAATTGGAGTTTTCGAATGTGTGTATTTTCAAGAAGCATCTGAAATTCGCGTTTATGGGGCGTTAAGATGGAGTTTTTTGCTTCTTTCAAACTGATTGCTTTGATCGCGTCAGCATCAATAACAAGCGGCTTATTTTTCTTGCTGAGCTCTTTGATGACATCAATGCAGAATTGGTGTGATTTTCGTCCAATACCGTTGCCAATAAGAACTGCGTCAAAATCTTTTGCGAATTTCACGACAGCATTGACATGCTTTTTGTCAAAGTATAAGCAATCAAATTTTTTGGTGATGAGATCAGGCGCGACTGCGTTTAGCGCCCATGCAACTTTAGTAGGAGCTGCGACAGTGACAATATCAGCACCGCTGCGCAGTGCAGCGATACCCGCGAATGCGACAGCGCCGACGTAATCCTGACTTCCGCCAATGAGAAGAACTTTGCCAAAATCTCCTTTTTTTGACGTGGGAAGTCGCTGAGGAAGTTTCAATTTTCGAACATCTTGTCGTGTAATATACTTCATAGAGTTCAATTTTGGAACATTGAAATATTTAAGCTTTTGGATTTGTCCAATTTTGTGGAAAATCTATGAAATAAATTGATTTTGCTTGTGCGTTTCAAAGAGGATAATGAGAAAGATGGTCAGAAAAAGAGGAGCACAAGCAAAATCAAGGTGATTTTCTACAAAATTGGGTTTGAAAGTGGTACATAAGTGAAAATCTACTTCTTAATCTTGACATTCCCTGCAGGCAGCATCCTGATAATCTCATCAATTGTTCCTGCTTTAAACTGCGAACGAAGCGTTTTTGCGAGATCGCTTGATTTTTGGTCTCCCTGCACAATCTCAACAAAATGTTCTGCGTGCGCTTTGATAGCAGCGTAAGGTCCTGCAATAACCCGTCCTTGTTGAACACCAAAGGCAAATCGCATGTCATGATCGACATAATGCATTTTTCCAGTGATCACAAACGCGCCGCGTTCAACGTATTCTCCTGCTTTTGCGGTTTTGGTGACTTGTTCTGGAGTGACCCAGCCAACTTTGACGTTGACAAAGCCAAGTTTCCATGCTCTGCTGTACACTGCTGTTGCAGTCGCAGTTTCGTTTATCGTCCGTTCAGAAGGTTCTTTGCCTTCTGATTTAATGACAAAGAATGGACTTCCTTGTAAATCCGTGTGAAATATGAGATCTTTTGGAGCAGTATGTTTCTTGATAACAAGTTCGTTGGTGATTGCGTCTCTGCCACCAATAACTAAAAAGCCATCAGAAGAGTAAAACCAGTGAAACTTCTCATACCATTCTTTTTTTGGGACGTTTTGGACAGCTGTTTTGTGTGCTTCAACTTTTTGTTCTACTTTGTGTTGTTCATGGAGCGCTGTTTGGAGTTTTTGTTTGCTGATCTCGAGTGCTTTTTTTGCGCCTTCGAGTTTTTTCTTTGCTTTTTTTGCTTTGTCAAAGTAAATGCCAGCGTTTTCGTGAATAGTTTTTGTGAAGTTGAGCGTAATTTGCATGAATATTTTCCAGCTTCTTTCCTTTATATAATTAGTGAAAAAGTCTCATCCCGCCGCAGGCGCCGACGCGACGGGGGAAGTCGCGAGCATAGCGAACGCGACTAGGAAAATCTAAGGATTTTCCGTGGCCCCCTCGGGGTGTCGCGTAGGACAAAATTTAAAGAATTTTGTCCGTAGGCCACCTGCTGCGGCGGGATGGCAAAGTATTAATAAGTAAAGAAATTATTTCACCATCATGGCCAAAGATTACAAAAAAAGACATCAATCGCAAATCGAATCGCGAATTCGGCATCTCTTTAACGAAGCGCATGAAGTGCGAATCACAGATCCATCTTCCGCGTCGAGATATGTCTTTCTCGCGAGAAAACTTGCGGCAAAAGCAAAAGTTAGAATTCCAAGAGAACTCAAAAGACAGTTCTGCAAACAGTGTAATACATTCTTCATCCCTGGAAAAAATTACACAGTGAGAACAACAGGGAAAACAATTAGCTATACGTGCAAAGTTTGCAAGAAAATTACAAGAATAGGGTATAAAGTAAAAAAACGTACATATTAAGTCACCTCTTGTGAAAATCGAAAAATATGAATCCTAATTCATATTCCAAAAAAATATAAAAGAAAGAAGAGAACTGTTTAGAAATCTACTTCTTCGAAACAGCTTCACTAATTTGATGGGCAACGTAAAGAGTTTTTACTCCAGCAGTCACTACAACATCTGCAAGACAGGAAAAGGTGGTTTGAACTCCTGCCCGAAGAGGAGACATACCAGCTGCGACATTCTCGTTATATTGCGCTTGAGGTCTTAACCTATCTTGAACATAAACATCCAATGGAATATACGCTTGTGCTGCAATGCCATGAATAATTACTCCACCAAAACCAAAAATAAGGTCATCGAGATCAGATGGACCAAGAACACGATCTACGCCTGCTTGTGCTTTATACATTGCTTTTCTATATTTATCTTCATTGGAAAGTTCTATACGCATTGTGAATCCCAAGGGAGAAGAAAACAGCCAAGTTTATAAATTTTCTCCTTTTTACCATTCAATAATGACTACAGTCAAGAAAAAGTTTCATTACATCACCTTTGATTTTGTGGCTAGTCACTTCTTCACAAAAAGTAATTGCTCCTGCACCTGTCCGACAATAGGACCATAATGAGTATGTATGGCTCTTTTCGGGTGAAAAGAAAGCACTGCTTCAACAGCCTCAGATGCAGTCATGGTATAAGTTCCACCAACAGTCATGAATGCAAGGTCGATGTCATGAAATAAACTCATTTCTGAAATTTTAATCCTTTAGCCCCCTGGCAGCCCGTATCTTAAAAAATCGAGAATTTGTATACACACATTCAATAGGAGTTCAAGAAAAAAGAAGAACCTTTACGGTTTGAACATATATTTGAACTCGTTTCGTTTGCCTGTATTTTTGTATTTTACTAATTGACTTTTTCTGAGTTTTTTCAAACTCATCGTGACTGAGCCAATAGAAACGTCAATGCTTTCGCTGATCTGTTTAGAGGTGAACCATTTGTTCTTATTTTCCTTCAAAAAGTTGTAGACTTCCTGTTGTCCCATACAGGTACTAGTAATCCAAAGTACTATATAAGTCTTTGGGTAGTTTATTTATAAATGAAACTTATTTATAAAGTGCTTTCAAACACGATCAATCCTACTATTTGGAGTGCTATTCCAAGGCAAACCATTCCACCCCAGACAAAGTAATTCCATTTGAAGATCTTCGCGCCGTCAAAATTCATGAATGGGACCATATTAAAGATGCCCAAGAAACTGTTAATATAAAATCCATACGTTGCAGTTGCAAGAATAAACGGATGACTAAACATCTCAAAAACAACAAAGAAAAATAATGCAAAAATATAATTCGTAAGCGGACCAACTGCGGAAATAATCCCATTTTGTCGCGGAGTAATGTGTGGTCCATAGATCATCACTGCGCCAGGCGCTGCAAATAAGAAGCCCATAAAGGAAGAAAACACCGCAAATAAGAGCATCATGTTATCTGCGCGAAATTCTGCCCAGCAGTGATAATGCTGCGCGACAAGTTTGTGCATAAGTTCATGTAACAAAAAGCCTGTTCCAACAGTAGTCGCAGCAATGATAAAGATAAGCAGCGTTCCAATGCTAGAAGAAAAGCCCTTGCGCAAAACCAGCAAAATAGTAAACGCAAGACTCACCAAAAACCATGCTTTCAAGAGTTCATGAAGTTCTACATCAGAAGTTCTAATCCCCCATATTTTCTTTTGATGTGGCGCTTGTGCGAAGTACATTGTTCTCTTTCTCATGTCAGTCTATTTAAAAGTTACTCAAACACAAGAGAATCTCCCACAACAATCTCCTTCTCTGCAACAAATCCAGCATTTACTTCGAGCGCATACAGTGCAGGTTCTGAATAATATTTCTCACAATCAGAAACAACGCACGGTTCAAAATTCTCTTTAATATCAACAATAGTGCCAGAACCATCAACAAAAATAATATCAAGCGGAATCTTTGTGTTTTTCATCCAAAAGACGCGTTGTTTTTCCTCAGAAAAAACAAATAGCATGACAGAATCAGCAGCAAGTTCAGTTCGATACATCAAGCCTATTGCTTGTTCATCGATAGAATCGGCAATCTCAACACTAACAGGAATTTCAGTTGTTGCTGTTTTGATAGTAACAATATCTTGTGAAGAAGTGCAACTCACAAGAAAAAAAAAGAAACAAACGAAGACAAATAGTTTTTTCATTATAAAACTAAATGAGTTAGAGTTCTTATGCTTTACGTTTTCATTCTGTAAACACTCCCCAGCCCAACACACACAATCGCTCTACAAAGTCCACATGCACAATTCATCTCTTTTTTATTAAAAAATATATAAAAAAGCATAGGGATTCAAAAGCGATAAGGTGAATCTAAAAGCAAGAGGGCGATTAAGCAGAAGCGAGACAACAACTTTATATATCTCTCAACCAAAATAACTGTATGCAACCCATACTCACTCTCTTCCTCATTCTCGCAGTAATAATCACAACCCTTCTCCTCTTGTGGAAATTCTTCTTCCTCAGAAATCCACAACCAAACATTCCAAAGGAAA
The DNA here is from genome assembly GCA_964385055.1 of uncultured Methanosarcinales archaeon. GTDB lineage: Archaea > Nanobdellota > Nanobdellia > Woesearchaeales > DSVV01 > JACRPI01. The sequence goes on along the minus strand of CAYLMH010000007.1, from coordinate 39,186 downwards.
ATAATGTCATCCTCAGCCCCGCAAACGGAAACATCGCAAGAATCTACGAATTCAAGAATGAAAAACAAGCAAAACCAATAGTCGCAGAAAAAGGTTTCTTCGGTAAAATCCCTTTAATCACAAAAGACGTTGCAGAAGAAGGATATATCATTCTCATCCGTTTGCACGTCTATAATGTTCATTGGCAACGCGCGCCAATTGCGGGAAAAATCACAGAAACAAAATACATTGAAGGAAAATTTCTCAATGCAGTAAAAGATGTCCAGAATATGCAATGCTTTTTTGAGAACGAAAGAAACGAAATTATAATAAAAGGCAAGATCACATGTAAAGTTATTCAAATCGCGGGATACCTTGCGCGAAGAATTGAGTGTTTTGTCAAACAAGGCGATGCAGTAAACGCAGGAGATATTATTGGACTCATTAATCTGGGAAGTCAAACAGCGATCATAGTCCCAAAAATAAAGTTACATGTCAAAGAAGGAGACGTACTCCAAGTCGGCGAAACAATTATCGGTGAAATGAAATGAAAATGAGAGACATCATCAAAGTTGCGGACTTCTTTACTATTGGAAATCTTTTGTTTGGGATGCTCTGTATATTTTATGCAATCAACAATAAATTCATTTACGCGGCAATTTTCCTATTCATCGCAATGATTTTTGATTTCCTTGACGGGAAAGTCGCGCGAATCAGCAAAAAAATAACTGATCAAGGAAGACATTTTGGAAAAGAACTGGATTCATTGTCTGATGTGGTTTCGTTTGGAGTAGCGCCTTCGGTTTTCGGGTACACCTTAGGGCTTCAAGCGTGGTGGGAAATTCTTATACTTCTTTTTTTCACCACAGCAGGAATGCTTCGTTTGAGCAGATTTAATATCACAGAAGGTCATGGGTATTTTGAAGGGCTTCCGATTACAGTGAACGGTTTTCTATTTCCCATTTTGTTCCTTCTCCATCTCAAAACAGCGTATCATATAGAATATGTCTTGATCGCGTATGTTTTCATGGGTTTTGCGATGATGAGTTCGAGAAGAGTGAGGAAGGTATTGTAAATGAACCCCACCACACAATTCCTGTTAACCGCATTCTACGTCATCATCCCTGCAGCAGTCGCAAACATGATGCCTGTTTTTGTGAGAAGCATTAATTTCCTCAACACACCAATAGACTTCAACAAAAGATGGTTCGACAAGCAACCAATCTTTGGCAATCACAAAACATATAGGGGATTTTTCTTTGGTATTCTCGCTGCAATCATCATAACATATATCCAAAGTCTTCTTTATCAATATCATTTTTTCCAACAAATCAGTTTTTTTAATTACGATGAGGTCTCTTTCTTCACAGTAGGTTTTCTCATCGGTTTTGGTGTTTTGTTTGGTGATCTTGTTAAAAGTTTCATCAAAAGAAGAGTCAACGTCAAGCCAGGAGATCGTTTCTTTCCATGGGATCAACTGGATCTAGTTATTGGGGCAATTATTTTCATTTCATTTATTCAGAGAATTCCATGGAGCATGATGTTGTTTTACATCATCGTCGGTCCAACACTTCATGTCTTTTTCAATCATCTCGGTTACTGGTTGAAAATTAGAGAAACAAAGTGGTAATCTACTGAACCACGCACAACTCAGGGAACAACTTCTTATTCTCCATAAGTGCAGCAATCCCTGGCAATAATGTTCCCTGCAACAATTCAAGAGAAGCGCCACCTCCAGTAGAAACAAGCGACATATAATGTGCAAAACCAAAATGTTCCACAGCAGCTGCGCTGTCGCCGCCGCCAATAATCTTCACCGCAGAAGATACGGCAACCATGCCCGCGATATATTTTGTTCCATGTCCAAACTTTTCAATTTCATACGCGCCAACAGGTCCAGCCCAGACAATCGTTGCAGCATGCTTCAATGTTTCAGTGTAAAGTCGCAGTGTTTCTGGTCCAATATCAATTGCCATCCAATCAGGAGGAATCGCGTCAACAGAAACAACTTTGATAGAAGCATCAGCGCCAAATTGGTCAGCCACAACAACATCAACAGGAAGTAAAAATCGTTCATCTTTTTCTTTCAAAAGTTCTGCTGCAAGAGAAAGCGACTCTTCGTCAAACGCAGATGCGCCAATATTTTTGCCAGCTGCTTTCAAAAACGTGTTTGCTAATTTTCCGCCAATAAGCAGGTGATCAAGATGCGGCAATAAATTATGAATGACTCCAATTTTGTCTGCCTTTGCGCCGCCGATAATCGTGACAAATGGTTTTCGCGCGTGCTTCACAAGTGTTCCAAGTCCTTCAAGCTCCTTCTGTAAAACAAATCCTGCGCATGCAGGAATAAAGTGCGCAATCTGCGTGACAGAAGCGTTTGGCCGATGACAAACCCCGAACGCATCTTGGACGAAAAAATCTGCAAGCGATGCAAGTTGTCGTGCAAAATCATTATTATTTTCTCCTTCTTGTGAATAGAAGCGAACATTCTCGAGCATAAGCACATCACCTGGCTTCATAGAGTAAACTTCTTTCTTGACCGCGTCGCCGATGCATTCATCCAACTTTTTAACATAGGTTCCAAGTAGCTGACTTAAACGATGGGCAATCCCGTCAGTTTGCAGTTTTGGATCACGTCCTTTTGGTCTGCCGATATGCGTCAATAAGATGATCATTGCTCCCTGTTGCCTGAGATATTTGATGGTCGGCAATGTTTCACGAATTCGTTTATCGTTCGTCACATCACCATGCTCATTCATCGGCACGTTAAAGTCCACTCTCACAAGAGCTCGTTTCTGTTGAAAATCGCAGTCGTAAAGTGTTCGAAAGTTGTACAAAACCAATCCCTCAAGAAGATCATACAAGGTGTGATGTTTTTAAAGGTTGTGAAAGCTCGCTCTTATTATGTAACTACTCAAAAGTACTAACAAAAACGAAAACTATATAAATAAGTGCTATCACTACTATTGCTAAGTAACACTTTAGGGGTATGATGATGACAGAGACGACGACACAAGAAAAAACACCAATTCAAGCAGCAGACCTTGCTATGGTCGTGCAGATGGCAGTAAAAGAAAAAGCTCCTCAAAATGCAATTATTATTGAGGCAAAACCTCTTGTCGCTCGTGATTATGTTGATCCTGTTGATGAGCAATACAAGCTCGAAAGAAAGAACAAAATAGGTACTACAGAGCATAGGGAATCCGTTGAAGGCGTAAAATCCTTGCATGCGTTTTTCCTCAGTGCTGGCGACATGCCAGAACTGTAGTGAACGCACCAAATTATCGTAATAAAAATAGTGCGTTCACTATTCCGCAGACGCAAATAAGTTACGATAATTTATTGCGTCTGCTATATAATCATACTCATCCCAGAGGTGGAGCAAGAACAGGTTTTTTTTACTCGCATCATCCCTCCGTGTTCTTGACTCCACCACCTTTTTTTCCTTATGAAAAACTATTTAATCTCAGCTTCTTAATTTTTTCTTCATGTGGCCATTTAGAAAAAAGACTGCGAAGGATTATATCGAACAGATTATCCGCATAGCAAAAGTAGTGAACGAAGATTTTCCGACGGTTTATGAGACTGCGAGAATAAAAAACATTCGAAAACTTTTTCTCATTATTCAGCGTTTTAACATAAAACAATTTACGGCAATTAAAGATGAAACAGGATCAGCAAAGTTAATGAAAGCAGCAGAAGCCATCTCGCTTGCAGCAAACGAAGCGTTAAAGGATATAGACAATAAATATGATTTTACGAAAGCAGAATCGCTTGTACAAAGAATTCTCGAGCTTGAAGCGTATATTGCAAATAATTTTGAAGCAGAATTGCGTTTTGCCCCTTCAAAAGAATTAGGAAAAATACTGCGATATTCTCCACAAGATGCAATAGCGAAAGGATACCTTTTTCGCGGGTTGTCAGATGGAGATTATCAGAAAGTGCTTAAAGGGGTTGGTATAGCCGCAAAAAAACCAGATGGAAGAGTTTCTGTTCTGGATCATATTCTTAATCCTGCAAATGATCCAAACACGCAATACATTTCTCTTACTGCTGATGTTGATACTGCAAGACATTTTGGTAGACCTGTTGCAGTGAACACCTCAAAATTAAAAGGTCATCTCATGCCTCCTGATGAAATTCGCCGTGCAACTGGACAAGATACAAGAGTAGAAAGATTACGAAAGAAGAATGTGGAATTTTTGCTAGCGCCAACGAGAACAGTTGCTGCAGAAATCCCTGCTGATGCAGTAGTAAGATAGCAAGAAGAATTAAGCAACACGTTTCAGTTTTCTTAAAATATTCTCTCTATACAGATATGCGGGGTTTTGCTGAGCAGCATCTTCTAAGCGTTCGGGTATAGGGATAAATGGAATAACATTTGTTTCTCCTAAATAGAGTCTCTGTGCGCCTAATTCTCGACGAACTTCCACAAGAATAACACCAAGCATGTTTCTTCCTCTTCCGTCTCTTCCTTCTCCCCAGTAATTGTCTTTAGGAGTTGCTTCGATAATTTTTTCATCTCCTGTTTCTAACAGAATGTCACAAATATCACGATGCTGTGCGAATTTTTCTAAAACAGTCCATCGCATATAATCATCTCTAACAGCATTCCAATCTCGTCGGATAGGATAACTGCTATCGCGGCCAAGCTCTGCTGCAAAGTGTGGTGTTCTGGCCCCACGTATTCTTTCTTGATAGCGAGGATTATGGGAAAATTTTTGTGCCTGAAAGAAATGTTCAGATGTAGGCCAGACTTTATCATCTATAGTTATTTCATACGATGCAAAATTGGAAAAACAGCCATATGCTTCGTTTACTCTATAAAATCGAATTGCCATCAGTTTCCCTCGAGTTCCAAAAGAAAGGTATTAATTCTTTCGTCTAAAGCAGTTCTCTCTTCACTTCCAATTTTCTCTGGAATGTGAGTTCTACTCATATGATAAGCATGTTGTGCCTTGTCTTTGAGAGAAGGCTCTTGTGTTCGCTGATACTGTGCTGCGTAACATTGGCCGAGGAGGAGTTGCAAGTCATATCGTCGTTCATAAACTTCAGCTGCTTGTTCTCCATGAGCTATCGCATTTTCAAGAGCAGCTGTATCTGAGTTTTGTCTATACAGGCCAAAATAAGATAATGCTAAACCATATAGGATATTAAAGGAGGTAGCAGGCGGTAAATCTTCAGAAGCACAAGGAGTAAAAGATGATAGTGCAGCAGTATAATCTCCAGCGTCAATGGCACAAAACCCTGCATCAATAAGCGAAGTAATATCTGTCATGAGGGATCTTAGAAACAAAACTCCATTTATAAATGTTACTGTCTTTTCATCATTAATCAGGGGTGACACAATGGCAGTCATTACAATAGAATTTAGTAACCCTTATTAATTCCATCCCCTCAAGAATCACCATGGTCATCCAACTCATTCAGCAAGTATTGGGCATCAGCAATCCATATCATGATTTCACGTCAAATATCACGCGAATTTCCGCAATTCTCTCGTCGATGGAAGACAATGCAAAAGCTGCAAATTACGCAGCAGTAAAAGAAAAAACAGATGCGATCAAGAGAATGATTGGCATCCCAGTTGCAAGTAATAGTCAGTGTCTTATCCGACTCATGCAAAAGAAGACAGACAAGCTGCATGCGCTGCATCAATCAGGCGAAAAAACGCAGTTGCAGACAATGGAAAAAGACATGCATCATGCATTGCAGCAGTTGATACATTACATTGTGGAGATAGGGACGATTGCTCAGGAATTAGCCAAGCAACCAAAGAAGCAGAGAAATGCAATGCTGGAACAAGATATCAATCATGCACGGCATTATGTGATCAAGATGAAAGCGCGTTGTCACATCGAGATGAAGGCGTATGATGCGGCGAAAAAGCAGAAGCCGCAAGTGCACCAAGTAGTTCATAGAAAAGCTGCGTAAACAGGAGCTCATTATTCTTTTTCTCTTGATCTCTCATTCTTTGAATAAATTCTTTCTCTAAAAAATAAATAATAAAAGAATAGGGATTCAAAAGGACTGTAAGGCGAATAAAATGCAGGGGCAGCTATTTGTTTTAAGCTACAAAAAAACACGCACCAGCAAAAGCAAAAATGTCAGGGGGACCCATTGCACCAAAGTGCAATGGGGTATTATGGGAGTAAAAAGGCATAAATAATTTCAGAGAAATACCTATCTTGAGAATGACTACCAATACCTTTAAATACAAATCTTCTCATAAAAAATAATTCTGTTCAAAGTGGTGCCTGTGACAAATATAGTAACACTGAAAAAAGCAACAAAAGAGTCGTTGCATATTGTTGGAGAAAAAGCGATACGTCTTGCAGTACTTTCGCAAAAATATCCAATCCCTCCTGCGTTCATCATCACAGCAGTAGCGTTTGACCAATTTCTCACAATCAATCAAATAAAAAAACAAGCAAAAGAAATGCTTGAACAAATAAAAGAAGATGACGAAACAAAGATACAAGAAGCAAGTGACGCGATAAAAATGCTCATTCTCAACGCGCCATTCTCAGATGAGCTCAGAGAAGAAGTGCACGATGCGTATTATGCGTTAAACATTGACGAAACACATTCTCTAAACGATTTGATGGAAACAGGCGAAGAACCAATTGTAGTCCTACGACCTTCTCCAATCCGCAACGAACACGCAAACCTACATGAATCCTCGTTAGGAATTCAAGGAATGTCAAATATAGAAAATGCGATTCTCAATGTCTGGGGATCTTTTTACAGTCCAGAAGCCATATCGTTAATGATAGAAAATAAAATAGAAGAACAGAAAAAAGAAGAACCAAAACAAACACAAAAAGAAATGCAGTTTGCGATCATCGTCCAAAAGATGATCGACAGTCAAGCAGCAGGGATCATCCATACAAGTTACAAAATGAACAAAGAAGAAGTGCTCATTCTTGGCTGCAAAGGATTAGGGACAGCATTAAATTCAGGATTAGTCAGTCCAGATAAATATTTCATCACAAAAAAATCATTGAACATTGCGTCGATTGAAGTAGGTAAACAACCATTCATGTTAGAACGAGATTTTGACACCAATAAAATTACCAAAATTTACATGCAAGAAGAATACAGCAAAAAACAAAAAATAACCGATCGGCATATTGGCGAGCTCACCCTCCTCGGAAACACTATAGAACAAATCTTCGGCAAACCGCAGGAAGTGGATTTTGCGATTTACAAAGAGGTAATCTCTATTCTTGGCGCGAGAGATGCGGAATGGTATAAAGAGAATCTCCAAAAAGCAGCGCAGCCACAAGAAGCAGCGCCGCAGTGGAAAGAACCAACGCCAGAAGAAGTAGAACAAAAAGAAAAAGAAATATCAAATTCTATTACACAAGAGCTTGAGCAGGATACATTAGTAGTCAATGCATTAAATGGCACGCAGCATGTGTTGGGAGAAGCGCCACAATCAGTGCAAGCAGTATACCCCGAAAACGCAGTGCAACAGCAAATTTCTGTAGATCCAAATGATATTAATGCAGTAATTCTGGGTATCGATTTCAATGCAGCGTTGAATGAGGTTGCGCAAACTGCACGAGCAGCAGGCGTCGAGATCGCAGCAGCGTCAGCAGCAATCAATCCAGAGCAGACAGCAGCACAAACTGCATCTATTATCCTTGAAAAACAAGTTCCTTCAATAATTACTGAGGCAGTAGTGGAAGAAGCTGCTGAAGAAAAGCAAGAAGAGCAAGAAGAACTACTCGCAGAACCAGTACAAACAATCCAAGAAAAAGAATTGTCTGCGTTTGAGAAGACAGCAGGAAATCTCATCATTCATTGTTTTAAAGAAGTAAAAGAAAAAATTCCAAAAGAAGAATGGGCGACATCACCAGAGTTGCGGCATCTTGCAGTCTTAGCGCAAAATTTCTCGCAAAAAAATGTCGCGCCAACACCAGCGCAGCTCAAGTTTGCGCTTGATGCGATGGAAAAAGTAAACAAGTAATTTTCCCGCTATATTTATAAGAAGATCAGGGATTCTTGAGATATGGATATCTCCGCGTTTATCAGTAATGTCCAGACAGAGCAGCAAAGACAACTGTACGAAAGAATAACTCGAGAAGAAAAAGAATATCCAAATTGTATTGCAGCTATATTAGGGTACTTGGATATTGAGAAGCAAGACACACTTTTTGATCCAAGGAAAGCGTTTCCTTTTATTGAAAATATTCTTGAGACAACAGAAGCGCCTGAGTTTGGTGCGCTTGCAGTGTGGGATTCAAATCCAATTGCGCTGATGACCGCTAATTCTAAGTATATTACCCCTGTTCGTCACGCGGCGTTAGTTTTGGGGACAAGATTTGGAAGTCTTTATGTCTTTGATCAAATGCGTGGGAGCTTACATGCAGATCCCATTCAAGAAACAACAAGAAGAGTGGATGAATTTTCTAAAGAACGATATGGAGAAAGATATACGGGGATTGTAACAGTAAGATATCATCCGCTTGAAGCGGTAGATCCAAAAAAGTATGTGTCGCAAGGTTTATAAGAGAGTTGTTTGGGTAATTTATCAATATGATTGAAATCTTAGATACTACTTTGCGAGAAGGAGAACAAACTCCTGGCGTTTCTTTTACGACAAAAGAAAAAATAAAGATTGCAAAGCTTCTTGATAAAATAGGAGTCGATTTCATTGAAGGAGGGCATCCTACTGTCTCAGCAAAACTCGAGAAAGATCTTAAAGCTATTTGTAAACTTGGACTTAAAGCGAAGATTGTTGGTCATGCAAGAGCAACAAAAGAAGACATAGACAAAGTTTCGGCGTGCGGTTGTGAGTGGGTTGGAATATTTATGGGATTAAATGACTTAAGTTTAAAACATAAATATCACATGACAAAGCAAGAAGCAGAAACTAAATTCTTAGACGCGCTGCGATACGCAAAACAAAAAAAACTGAAAATAAGATGCTCCATTGAAGATGGAAGTAGAACGAACATTGAAGAATGGGTATCATTCGCGAAAAAAGCAGAAGAAATCGGCGTTGAAAGGCTTTCTGTTATAGACACTGTTGGAGTAATGACTCCTTTCAAAATGTTTGCGTTTGTTGAACAAATAAAAAAAGAAATTAAGACTGATTTAAATGTCCACTGTCATAATGATTTTGGAATGGCTGTCGCGAATTCATTGGCAGCGTACGAAGCAGGAGTGAGCTGTATTGATGTCACAGTGAATGGTCTTGGAGAGAGAGCAGGAGTTCCTTCGCTCTCAACAATCGCTACAGCGTTAAATGTGTTGTATGGAGTAAAAAAGTGGGATCTGAAGTTACTCCCAGAAGTATCTCATCTTGTCGAAAAGTATTCTCACATCAAGATTCCTGCAAGACAGCCTATTGTTGGAAAGAATGTTTTCACTCATAAAGCAGGGTTGCATTCAACCGCGGTCTTGGAAAATCCTGATGTCTACGAATTGCTTCATCCTGAACTCGTGGGTGCTGAAAGAAAGATAATGATAGGAGCGTTCACCAGTAAGAAAATTTTGGAAGAGTATTTAAGGAAAATTAACAAGAACATGAGTCAGCAGGAGATAGATCAGGTGTATAGCAAGGTAAAAGCGTATAAAAAAGAACATCATCATAAATAGAACATACGCAAAAATTTCTGTGCCTTATTTCTTCAACACTACAACATGTTTCGATAATGTTTGATGCAAGTACCATCGAAAATCATGGTGTATTTTCCAGCCGGTCTTTCTACAAATCTTTTTGTAATCCACAAAATCAGGAAATCCAACCACAATCGTGTTTGTATTTTTTCTTGCGTTCTCCAAAAATCGCGTGTACAGAGAGAGAAGATCCTGTGATCGAGTATTTTTTCCAAAAGGAAGTTCGGTCACAATCGCGGCGCATTTTTTTCGAAAAGTAGTTGCGTCTCCCGCAGCGATAGAAACAACTTTTTTCGCAATCTTATAATGCTGCAAATTCTGTTTACATTTCTCGAGCATCCAGGGGCTAATGTCAAAACCAACTGCTTTTCGTCCAGAAAAAGCGGCTTCAAGTAATATTCCTCCAGTCCCGCAAAATGGATCAACAAGAACAGCATTTTTTTTTGCAGAAGATAAATTCACAAGCCCGAGCGCAAGCTGCGGATCAAGGGATGCGGGATAAAACCCTGGACGAAGTTGTGCTTTTCGCTGTAAAAACGCGTTATCATTTTTCCAAAGCCGCAAGCAGGTATACACAGTATTTCCAAGAAAAAAGAAGTGAATCAAACTCTCGGGATGTTCAAGATCAACGACTGGTTTCTTCAATGTATCCCAGATAATGCCACCTAATCTCCGCTCAATGTCTTGCACATCACTCCTCACACAAAAACTTCCTTTGATTTTTTTGTTCCAAGCATACTTTTTAACATACTTCTCAAGGTCTTTTGTAGAGCAGGAAAAAAGAATGTCATGAATTTCTTTGGTGAACGCGAGTGGAAGGTCAACTTTTTTTTTAGAAGACACAAAAGTATAGTTTTCTTTTATTTTCTGAACAGTATAAAATGAAGCAATCTCTGCCTGGGCAAGAGGCAAATTCTTCTGTGATAAAACAAAAAGCATCATAGGAGAGCAAGAGACATCCCATTATAAAAAGATTTATATTTATGAAGTGACAAAAAAACAGCCATGAACACAAAAGCAACAAAATTTATTCTCTGGTTTGATGAGTTAGGCATTGAAGACGTCCCTCTCGTGGGCGGCAAAAACGCGTCGTTGGGAGAGATGCATAGACTTCTCACACAAAAAGGAGTTAATATTCCGAATGGGTTTGCGATCACCGCGTACGCATACCGTTATCTTATTGACAAAGCAGGATTACATGAGCACATTAAGTCTATTCTCAAAGGACTTGATACGCATAACATGAAAGATCTTGCAGATCGTGGACATAAAGTGAGAGAACTCATTAGACATGCAGAGTTTCCACCAGAGCTCAGAGCAGAAATCCTTGTAGGATATCAGAAACTCTGTAAAATGTATGGTGCGAGAACAGACGTTGCAGTGCGAAGTTCAGCGACAGCAGAAGATTTGCCAGATGCAAGCTTCGCGGGACAGCAGGAAACCTATCTCAACATCAAAGGAGAAATGGAGCTCATCACTGCGTGTAAAAATTGTTTTGCGTCATTATTCACGAATCGCGCAATCTCCTATCGTGAAGATAAGGGATTTGATCATTTTTCCATTGGGCTGAGCATTGGTGTTCAAAAAATGGTCAGAAGCGACAAAGCGTGTTCTGGCGTTATGTTTTCTATTGATACAGAAACAGGATTTAAAGATGCGGTTTTTGTGACAGGATCATATGGTCTTGGAGAAACTGTTGTCCAGGGTTCAGTAAATCCTGATGAGTACTATGTATTCAAGCCAACTTTGAAAGCAGGATACAAAGCGATTCTCTCCAAAAAATTAGGCGAAAAAAAGATTAAGATGATTTACAATGAAAATGGCGCAAAAGGAACAACAAGAACAGTGGAAGTAAAAGAGCCAGATAGAAAAAAGTTTGTTTTGACAGATGATGAAATTCTCACTCTTGCAAAATGGGGTTGCATAGTTGAAGATCATTACTCACAAAAAGCAGGGCATTTCAAGCCAATGGATTTAGAGTGGGCAAAAGATGGCGTGATGAATAAGCTTTTTATCGTGCAGGCTCGTCCAGAAACAGTGCATTCACAAAAAGATCTCACAAAACTCAGAGAATACAAGCTTGTGCAAAAAGGAAAAGTAGTGGTTGAAGGAAAAGCAGTAGGAGAGTTGATTGGTCAAGGACCTGTTGCGATTATTAGAGACGCAAAAGAAATTTCACAATTTAGAAAAGGGCAGGTCCTCGTGACAGAAATGACTGATCCTGATTGGGAACCAATTATGAAAATAGCAGGAGCAATTGTGACAGAGCGTGGGGGTAGAACTTGCCATGCAGCAATAGTTTCAAGAGAGCTTGGCGTTCCGTGCGTTGTGGGAACAAACAATGCAACGGAAGTGGTGAAAAATGGACAGAAAGTAACAGTAGACTGTTCTAGTGGAGAAAAAGGAATTATTTATGATGGTCTTCTCAAATTCAAAGTAGAAGAAACAGATCTCAAATCAGTGCCGCACACAAAAACAAAGATTATGATGAATCTCGCTGCGCCAGAGCAGGCGTTTGAAAAATCATTCCTACCAAACAGTGGCGTGGGACTCGCGAGACAGGAGTTTATCATCAACTCATACATTAAAATTCATCCCAAAGCACTTATTCATTTTAAGGAGATTAAAGATGAAAAACTCAAGCAGGAAATAGAAGCGCTGACACATGGTTATACAGATAAAAAACAATATTTCATTGACAAGCTGAGTCAGGGTATCGCAACGATTGGCGCAGCGTTTTATCCAAAAGACGTCATCGTCAGAATGAGCGATTTCAAGAGCAATGAGTACGCGAATTTGATTGGAGGTCATCTCTACGAGCCGCATGAAGAAAATCCGATGATTGGCTGGCGTGGTGCGTCGCGATATTACAGCAATGAATACAGAGAGGCGTTTGAATTAGAGTGCGTTGCGATCAAAAGAGTCCGCGAACAAATTGGGTTGACAAACGTCAAAGTCATGATTCCTTTTTGTCGGACAGTGCAGGAAGGAAAAAATGTACTTGAGGTCATGAAAAAACAGGGATTGGTCCAAGGGAAAAATGGACTGCAAGTCTATGTCATGTGCGAAATTCCGGCAAACGTCATCTTGGCAGAAGAGTTCCTCAGCATTTTCGATGGCTTTTCGATTGGTTCAAATGACCTCACGCAGCTAACATTAGGAGTCGACCGTGATTCAGCGTTAGTCGCGCATGTTTACAGCGAACACAACGAAGCAGTAAAACTCTTAATCCAGCGCGCAGTTGCGGTCGCGACAAAGATGGGCAAGCATATTGGTTTCTGTGGTCAAGCGCCGAGTGATAGTGTTGATTTTGCGAAATTTCTGGTCGAGTGCGGCATTGAATCCATCTCGCTGAATCCAGATTCTGTGGTAAAAACAACAATCGCAGTTGCAGATTTGGAGAAAAAGTTGAAGAGGTAGAAGAATGGGCTTCCTTGATTGGTTCAGTAGAAAAAGTCCGGCAGAAAAAATTGCGACTGAATTAGAAGTACAGTTTCAGACAAAAGGAACGCTTGAGCGCCTCGTGCGTGAAATCGACAGAAAACTTGCCAACCTTAATCCACGAATTTTGAAGATGGAAAGAAATGTTACTTCATATACAAAAGGAAATTTAATAAAATTAAAAGCAGAAAAGACAGATTTAGAAATAAAAAAGATGGATTTGCAGCGAGATATAAGAAAAGTTGAAAGCCAGATTTCTGCGTTACTTGCAGAGCAGCGAAGACTGGCAGCGTAAAGCAACTTCTTATTTCTTAAAACAACAAATCATTTAAACAGCGCAGCCCTTCGTTTTTCCTATGGAATTCATTGCAGACATGCACATTCATAGCAAATACTCACGAGCATGTTCAAAAGATCTTACGATTCCCAATCTTGAAAAATGGGCACGAGTTAAAGGAGTCAATCTCTTAGGCACAGGCGATTTTACGCATCCCAAATGGATTCAAGAACTCAAAGCAGATCTCACAGAGACAGAAAAAGACAGCGGTTTCTTCCAGACAAAAACGGGCTTCAATTTTATTCTGCAAACAGAAATCTCCTTAATCTACACGCACAACAATAAAGGAAGAAAAATTCACAATCTCATTTTCGCGCCAAGTTTTCAGGCAGTGGATGAAATCACAAAATTCTTGCTGACAAGGGGAAGAGTAGACTATGATGGAAGGCCAATTTTCAAAATACCTTGTCCAGAATTAGTTGAAAAAATGAAAGCAATAGATGAGCGCATCCAAGTCATTCCTGCGCATGCGTGGACACCATGGTTTGGCCTTTACGGAGCAAATGGTGGTTTTGACAGCATAAAAGACGCGTTTCAGGATCAGATAAAAAATGTGCATGCGATTGAAACAGGCTTAAGCAGTGATCCAGAAATGAATTGGCGTTTAAAGGAATTAGACAACATTAATCTCGTAAGCTTCTCAGACACGCATAGCTTTTGGCCGTGGAGACTCGGAAGAGAAGCGACAGTTCTTAACATCGAACCAACGTTCAATGCGCTCGCAAAAGCGCTCGAAACAGGAAATGGATTGAAAGAAACGATTGAAGTCAATCCGAATCTTGGAAAATATCACATGACGGGGCATAGAGTGTGCAATGTTTCTTTTCATCCAGACGAAGCGAAAAAGCTGAATGATGTCTGTCCAAAATGCGGCAACAAGCTGACTGTTGGCGTTGATCAGAGAATTGAACAACTTGCGGATCGTCCATTAGGATACAAGCCAGAAAACGCGAAACCGTTTCGTTCTTTAATTCCAGTTTCAGAACTTCTGGCGCAATTTCATCGAAAAGCAGTTGCGACAAAGAAAATCTGGGAAGAGTACAGAAAACTAGTCACAGAAAAGCAATCCGAGTATGATGTGCTTCTTCGAATGCCAATCGATGAGATTGCGAAAGCAACAAGTGCTGAATTTGCAGAGATCATGGAAAGAAACAGAGCAGGAAAAATAAACGTCAAAGGCGGCTATGATGGTGTGTATGGCGTTCCATTATTAGATGACAAAGCAGAAGAGAAGTACCAAGAAGAGCACCAGAACGTGATGGCAAGTATGAAGAAAAAACAAACAGGGTTGCAAGAGTTTTTGAGTTAGTCCAATTCTTAAGAGAAGAGAAAATTAAAAAACCAAGAAAAATAGAAAAAAGAAGTAAAAAATAATTCTAATTACTCTGACCAAAACTCATGCCAGCAACCATAAACTTAAACAATTCATCGCCGGTGTTTTTGTCAGTGAAGTAGAAGACTCCTTCTTCGTTTGCTTCAATAGTGAGTTCAATGGTTCCTCCTCTGTCCACACTCTCATCGACAAGAAGATCCTCATTGTAAATCTGCGTTGGTTTTAAGCGCTCGCTAAAGACGACAAGCGTGACAAGTTCACCTTTTTCAACAACAATTGTGGAAGGGCTTGCGCCATCGATAGTGACAGTAACTTCTTCGCGTGCTTTGCCTGTTTGAACAAACGCTTCTTCATCAGCGTTGACATCAACATCTTCAGCTGCAGTCTCTGTGTCCATAGTTCCGCTGTCT
The DNA here is from genome assembly GCA_964385055.1 of uncultured Methanosarcinales archaeon. Classification (GTDB taxonomy): domain Archaea; phylum Nanobdellota; class Nanobdellia; order Woesearchaeales; family DSVV01; genus JACRPI01. Next base: position 24,056 of record CAYLMH010000007.1, on the reverse strand, counting down.
TCAGTATCTTCACTGTCTGTTTCACCAGAATCAGCAGTTCCTGATTCAGTTGTTTTCCCCGTAGTATCTGCTTCTTGTCTGCATGCACCAAGTGCAAGAAGAAGCACTGCAATAACAATAACCATTAGAATTTTTTTCATGAACATCCTCCTCCTTATGTACTATCTAATTTCTCTTTTGTTTTTTTATATATAGTTTTCCATATTTCATGCAAAAATCAGAGACGAAGTAATTCGCGGACTTTTTCTTGCAATTCAATCGGACTAAATGGTTTAGTAATATAGGCAATTGCTCCTTTGTCAATGCCTGTTAAAATATCATGGTCTTCTTTTTTTGCAGAGACCATTGCGATAACAATGTCTTTTGTCGCAGGATTTTGTCGAATTCGTCTGCAGACTTCGTAGCCATCAAGGCCAGGCATCATAACGTCAAGAAGAATGAGGTCTGGTTTTTTCTTTGCGACGAGTTTGAGTACTTCTTTGCCATCAGTTGCTTCGACAATTTCATAGTCTTCTGCTCCTAAACTAAGTTTGATGAGGTCGACAATATGCGGTTCATCGTCAGCAACAAGGATGATCTTTTTTGTCATGGAAATGTATGAGGGTGTGCAGTTTATATAGTTTATTGCTCTCAAACTTTTTAAATCTAAATCTATTTCTTTGTTGTATGATCGCCATAGACATTGCATTTCTGTGTCCAGCTCTCAATCGTGGAGATCTCTACCTGTTTACTCATAGAGTTTTTGGGTACAACAGAGATTTACAAGGAGTTCGAGAAGGAGTATATCCTTTGTTTAGTCAAAGCGCTGAAACGCTTTGTCTTCCGCATATCACGCTTGCGCAAGGATTCATTAAGGAAGAAGAGCAAGAAGCAGTTGCATCTGCGTTGGAAATTGCGTTAAAAGAACAAAAACCAATTGTTCTGACGACCAATGGAGTGAGAAAAAAACAATTGCCGAATGGATATACTGGTGTTGAGCTTGATATTGTGAAAACAGAAGAGCTTGTGGGAATACACACAAAAATAATGGAAGCGCTTGCTCCTTTTCTGCAGTATACGTGTGAAGATGCTGCGTCGTTTTATGGAAAAATTGACCCAATAACAAAAATCTGGCTACAAAATTATCGAAGTGCAGCGTTCGACAAATTTCAACCACATATTACTCTTGGAATAGGTGAACCAAAAACACCAAGTGGAGAACGAGATTCATCCTGCTTCATGACTCCTGAATTTGTCGGTGTTTCAAGAATAGTTCTTGGACAATTGGGAAATTACTGTACAATACAAAAAGTGATGAAAGAATATGTTTTAATTTTTTAAGAGAATGAACATAAAAAATAAAGAATTTATTCTTTTTTTGCTTCTTTCTTTGGCTTTGCTTTAGCTTCTTTCTTTTCAGAAGTGACTTCTGCGTCAACAATATTCTCTACTGATTTCTCAGTTTTCTTTTCTTCTTTAGCTTTTGTTTCTTTTTTCTCGTCTTTACCAAATTTGAGTGGCTTGCCAAAGAGTTCTGCGTAAACAGTTCCTTCTGGAACTTTGACGACATTCACGCGCACATGGTGCGGCGGGTTTTTCATGCCGTGCATCCAAAGGTGTTCGTTAAGAAATTTGCCAATTCGAATATTCTCAGATTTCATGTGTTTGACGAGGAATTCTCGTAATGCGCGAGATGCTTTTTCAGTTCGTCTGTATTGAGGAACTTTGAGGTATTCTCGTCTGAGTGGAATAGTGTATGTTCGTTCTAGTTTTTCAGCCATAGGATTCACATTTATGCTTTTGTTTTAACGCGGCGCCAGTTTCTTTTGACAACAGTGAGTCGTCCAGGGTGTACTCGTCTTCCTTTGCCGTACTTTTTAGGAACTGCCCAGAAAGGTGCCCATCGAGTCTGTTTGCCGACTTTCGCTAATCGTAATTTTCTGCTTACATGAATATTTCGTGCCATAATAATCACTGGTTTTTGACTGTTTTTCCAACTTTGTCAAGGAAAGAAAGTCCTTGTGGAGTAATGATTCGTCCTTTTTTGATGCCTTTGTCTTTATATTTAACATATCCTGCTGTTTGGAGTTGCTGCAATACTTTTCTGATTGCGCTTCCGCCGGTTTTTCTGAATTCTGCAGGTTGGTGTCCTCGTCGTTTTCTGCCGCCGTAGATAACACGGAGCTTTTCTGTTCCAATTGGACCGCGAACTGCGATTTTACGAAGAAGTGCTGCTGCGCGAGCATACCACCAGTCTGGATCTGTAGGAGGACGTGCTGCGTTAGCGCCTGTTTTTGCGAATGATGCCCACACTGGAGCTTTGAACGTGCTTTGTTTTTTCAGTTCTTGTGCTACTGCTGTGATAAGTTTCTGTGGATCAGATTCTTGGAATTTTGGCATGAAACTTTTGAAATTGCAAGTCATTTATATATGTTTCGAATGAAAACAGCATTCAAAAGGCATTCTTTTTATACACTTATGAAATTCTCTCGACAATGGCAGTAATATTCTACGGTGTCGCGGGAGAAGGCAATGGTCATGCTATCCGTGCGAAAACAATTCTCGATGAGTTAAAAAAAGACAACGTCGTGCATATCTTCAGTCATGGAAAAGGCTATACATATCTACAACAGTTCTTCCCAGTCAAGAGAATTCTTGGATTTCATATGTATTATATCAATAATACCGTCAGCAGTTTTCTGACAGGAATAGTCAATATCGCAAAATTGCCGCTCATGGCGCTTGCATCATTGCAATATCCAATTGCGTTTATGAAACACAAACCAGAGGTAGTAATTACAGATTTCGAGCCATTCCTTATGTACTGGTCAAAAATATTCAATGTTCCCACAATCAGCATAGATAACCAGCATAGTATTACAAACACAAAAATTGACAGAATAAGAGGACAGTGGCTGACAGAGATATATTCCAAATTAGTTATTCACACATTTCTTCCTAATCCAGACAACACAATTATTACTACATTTTTTCCAACCAAAATAAACAAGAAAAATACTCTGCTTGTTCCTCCTGTAATAAAACAAGAAGTGCAGGAAATGAAACATAAGAAAATAAAAAGTGAAGAACAAAAACAAACAAGCAAGGCACAGAAGAGCATTGAACAAAAAAACAAAGGACATATTTTTGTCTATCAAACATCATCCAGTTACAAACGAATGCTTCCTATTCTCAAAAAGATCAACAAACAATTCATCATTTATGGATTCAATAAAGAAGCAAGAGAAGAAAATCTGCTCTTTAAAAAATTCAACAAAGAGGAGTATGTGAAAGATCTTGCGGCAGCGGATGCAGTAATCATCAATGGAGGATTCACTACATTAAGCGAAGCATTATGTTTAGAGAAGCCAATTTTTTCCATTCCAATAAAGCGGCAGTTTGAGCAGATTGTGAATGGGCATTATATCAACAAATTGCAGTATGGCATGGCAGTGAAAGATATTAGCGAAGAAAATTTCAACACATTTCTCGAAAAACAAGAGCAGTACAAAAAAAATATCAAAAAGATAAAATGGGATGGGAATAAGGAGTTGTTTGACACCTTAAATGCACTCATAAAGAAGTAAAGCATATAAACTCGCTCCTTCTCTAAATCCTCATGCGAATCATCTTTCTCGGTCCACCTGGTGTAGGTAAAGGAACACAGGCACAGCACATCTGCAAAAAATACAATATTCCGCAGATTTCTACAGGTGATATGTTTCGGCAAGCAATCAAGGAGCAAACATCGTTAGGAAAACAGGCGGATGCAATTCTCAAAGCAGGAAAATTAGTGGACGACAGTATCACGTTAGGATTAGTGAAAGAACGATTGCAGAAATCAGATTGCAAAAACGGCTATCTTCTTGATGGATTTCCGCGAACAATTCCGCAGGCAGAAGGGTTTGATCAGCTCTTGAAGGAAATAAAACAAAAACTAGACGCAGTTATCTCTCTCGTCGTGGATGAAGCAGTGCTCATAAAACGTCTCTCCGGAAGACGTTCTTGTCCAAAATGCAGTGCAGTATTTCATATTGAAACAAATCCTCCAAAAAAGAAAGACAGCTGTGATAAATGCGGCGAAAAACTCATGCAGCGTGATGACGACAAGCCAGAAACAGTCCACAAGCGGATGGAAACGTATCGAACATTGACTGCACCATTAATTCAGTATTACAAAAAGAAAAAAATGTTGCATGAAGTGGATGGAGATCAGGATATTCAAGTAGTGTTCAACGAAATTGTAAGAATTCTTGAGAAAAAATAATTTTTTCTTTTTCCTTTTTACAACTTAAATCCTATTGCTTCGAATTTCTTGAATCCCAGGAGTTCCAAGAGGAAATTCTTCGCGTAGAACGTTGTAAACATCAAGTGCACTTCTGTATGAATCTCCCATCCCTGCAAGTCCAGGATTCCTCAGTTCAGGAACAATACCGAGAAGTTCTATTTGCAAACTTTCAAGATCTCGGTGATCTTTATATCTTTCTTGAATTCCAAGCATTGTCTCAAGCATTTGTCTACCGTTCATAGTAGGAAAGAAATCCTTCTTTCTATATAAATTTCACTGCACCTTAATCCTTTCTTCTTTCATCGTCTTCAAAACCAATTGTGTATTCGTTCGCAACACAAAATCAAACGTCTGAATATGTTTCAAAAATGCGTCCATCAATTTTCTATTTTTAAATCGCGCAATAATAACTACATCAAATGCGCCAGTAACATCATAGACAGCAACAACGTTAGGATGCAATGCAATCTTTTTTTCCACTTGTTCCAACTTCCCTTTACTTACCTGCATTTCAACGATAATAGTAATGTCATATCCTAGTTTTTCATAATCAAGCTGTGCGCTATAATGCCCAATTATTTTTTCTTTTTCCAGTGCATGGATACGATGCATAACAGTTGCAGTGCTCATGCCAGTTTTTTTTGCAATTTCGCGAAGGCTGAGTCTGCTGTTTTCGAGAAGCACGTTGAGAATTGCTTTGTCTTTATTGTCGATGTTCATTTTGTTGTTTTGTTTAGTCTGTTGCAATTTATATGTCTTTTGTTCAACAAATATTTAGTTTTTATAAAATAAACAATCATTTGTTTCAAAAAATCTAAAATAAGTATTAATACAGTGCAATCCGAATAATCCTTATTTATCCCAGCAAACGAGAAATAATAAGATGACAGAGAAAGGAGGGGTTAGTGATGAAAGTAATTGCAGAATATTTGTGGTTAGATGGTGTAAAGCCAACAGCAGCGATCCGTGGAAAGCCAAAAGTGTTTGAGGTTCCAGAGGGAACAACAATACAAACAGTAACAGTTCCTGATGAAAGTATAAAGAAGATTCCTATCTGGGGATTTGATGGAAGCAGCACAGAGCAGGCAGAAGGCCATGCATCTGATTGTGTTCTAAAACCAGTTCGAGTATATCTTGATCCTGTAAGATCCAAAATGCAACCCGAGTATCTTTCTATATTAGTACTCTGTGAAGTCATGGTTGTTCCAGGAGACACACCACATCCTTCTAACACTCGTGCAGTACTTCGTGCACAGGTAGAAGCGCATAACACAGCAGAGTTTTGGTTTGGCTTAGAGCAGGAATATACATTCATGCGGGCAGATCAAGGAGGAGTTGGAAGACCACTCGGCTTTCCAGAAAAAGGTTTGCCTGCAAAGCAAGGTCCGTATTATTGTGGTGTTGGTGCGGATAGAATTTTTGGAAGAGAAATTATGGAAAAACATCTTTTTGCATGTCTTGATGCAAAGTTAGTAATTGCAGGAGCAAATGGAGAAGTTATGCCAGGGCAATGGGAGTTCCAAATGGGGAACGGAACACCTGCAAGTGATCCATTGAGAGTAGCAGATGACTTGATCATTGCAAGATATCTTTTGAATAGAATTGCAGAAGAGCACGGTGTTATTGCGTCTCTTGCAGCAAAGCCAGAAAAAGAATGGAATGGTGCAGGCATGCATACGAATTTCTCAAACAGAGCAATGCGAGAAAGTGATGCAGACTTCCCTGAAATAATTGAGCGGTTGCGAAGAAATCATGACGCGCATATTGCAGTATATGGTGAAGGAATTAAAAACAGATTAACAGGACAACATGAAACATGCAGTTACAAAGAATTTAGAGCAGGAGTTTCTGACAGAGGAGCAAGCATCAGAATACCTTGGCAAGTTGCAATTGAACATAAAGGATACCTTGAAGACAGACGACCATGTGCAAATGTTGATCCCTACATTGTTGAAGCAAGAATAATAGAAACAGTAATGGGTAAATAATTCTCTTTTTTTTATCTTCTTTTTTTAGTTTTTTCTTCTTTCTTACCCAACCAGCTTTCTCAAGATTTCATTAATCTTCTTTCCATCTGCTTTGCCGCGAAGTTCTTTCATTGCCATTCCCATCACAGTTCCAAGCGGTGCTCCTTTACCATCAGCAACAATTTTCTTCAAGATTTTCTCAAGCTCAGTATCGTTCATCCCTTGATATTTGGAAAAATCGCACATTCCTTCTTTTGCGAGATCAAGAAGAATATCATCAAGCGCTTCTTTAGGAATACTCCCTTTATCGAGTTCCGCAAAAACTTCCTCAAGCTTCTCGTCAGTAATTTTATCAATCTCAACATTGTATTTTCTTTTCACTTCACGAATTTTTGGGATCATAGTTTCTGCGATAAATGCAGGTTTGAGATTTCTAAACTGCGCAATCCATTTTTCAAATGCAGCAGCTTTGCCAGATTTTGCAATTAAATCAGCAAGATCTTTTGCAAGGCCAAGCTTGACAAAATCAGCAGAACTTTCTTCAAGTAATTTAGGTAATTTTAAGTCACTCACATCAGCAACAAGCGGCATGACATCTGTTTCAGGATACATACGCGCAGCGCCGGGGATTGGTCGCATAAAAGCAGTTGTTCCATCGTCAAGTGCGTTACGAACTTCTTTAAGTACACCCTGTTGCAAAGAAAGCGCACGAGCATACACTGCTTCAAGTGCGCGAAGTACTTTTTCTTTTTGATCAGCAATAATCACAAATCCATCTTTCGCACCACAACCTAATTTTTTCTTCACCGCATCAACATATTCTTGTTCAATGCCGTATTTGGGAAGTTCATCGCTATGAAATAAGCCACCGACACCTGCTGCGGCTTTCGCGTACATGGAGAGTTCTGAACCAATCCGTTTGCCAGGCATTGTTTCTTTGCCAAGTAAGCCAGCAAAACCTTCTAATCGTAATCCATAAATCACGCCGTTCTCATTTAATGTATTCTGGACAATCTTAGAAGAACATTTTTCAAGAGCAGAAGTCACATCCACAAAATCTTTCTCAATCGCAAATTTGCCGAGTTGTTTTTGCACATCAAGTAGTGTTTGTTGTCGCTGCATTTCATTTTTAACGATAGTGGGAACAAGTTTCAAATCCTGTGCGCCTTTAATTTCCACCCGTTGACCTCCAATAATGGAAACGTTGACGTCTTGCCGAATCGTGCCAAGTCCTCGCTTCACTTTTCCAGTAGAGCGAAGAACCATGCCAATTTTTTCAGCGACTTTTTGCGCAAGTTCAGGACTATCAATGCTTGCGTCAGTCGCGATTTCAATAAGCGGAACACCAAGTCGCGATAAATCATAGACATCAAAGTCGCCTTTTCTTTCAACAATTTTTGCGGAATCCTCTTCTAAGCAAATCGTGTCAACACCTATTTTTCTGCCATCGACTTCGATAAAACCATTTTGCGCGACAAGAGAGGTTCGTTGAAAACCAGTCGTGTTGGAACCATCGACAACAGTTTTTCGCATCACTTGGATTTCATCAACAATATGCGCGTGCAAGAGTTGAGAAACAACAAGCGCAGTTTCTAATGCTTCTTTGTTTATTGGTTGTGGGGGCTCTTCATCAATGTCCACAAGACAATTATACGCATCGTAACAATTATAGAGAAAATATTTTTGTTTTTTTTGTTCGTGTGCAGCGGCAACATCAATTTCCCCAGTCTCACCAACTACTGCGCGAAGGAATCGTTTGACCACAAGGTTAGGTTGTTCTTCATCGTTAGCAAGTTCAGCAGGGCAATTGCAGAATAATTTTTTTCCGGCAACTTGCTGATGAATTTCAAGACCTACTTTGAGTCCTTTGTTTGTCATGAAGAAACAGAGAATCAGGTTTTTTATTAATGTTGTTGTTTTTAACGCACAGCAACTAAAAAACAATAGTCCGCGGAAGCAAGCGTATCACTTTCTTCAATGCGGTGTTCTTCTTCTGCAGCAATAATAAAGCCTCGTGATTTTAAAAGTTGATGCGTTGCTTGAATATTCCGCCAATGTTTCTCAACACTAAAACCAAGAATAGCTTTTTCTTTGAGTGCGGTAAGGCAGTGCTCTAATCCTTTTTCAGCAGGCACATAATCTCCAAAAATACCAAAAGAGATGACACAATCATAGGTTGTTTCAGGTCTATATGGATTTGTTGCGATGTTATGAAGTTCAGTAGAGTTATATCCTCTGTTTTGAGCATATTTCATCATCTCAGTAGAAATGTCAATACCATCAACAGGATGTCCTGCTCGGATAAAATGCAAACCCAATTGTCCTGTTCCACAGCCAACATCTAAAATACGTGTTGGCGATTTAAGATGAGAAAGTATCAGCGCCGCAAGTGTCGAGTGTAGCCCAGTAACAGATGCAATGTCTTCATCATATGTTGTTTGTCGTTCTTCAGATCGTATTCCTAATGCCCAGAGATCAAAATGAGTCGCGAGGTGATCATAAAGAAAATAATCAGCACCATATGTTGTTCTCTGAAGATCAAGCATCTCTAAACCATGTCTTCTCAATTCATCAAAAGGTTCTGGTGCAGGTAAAGAAGGATTTTCTATATAACATTCAAGAATTCTCAAACCTTCTTCTGATAAACGAACAGAAGTAATCATGAACACTCACATCCGTACAGCAGTGATATAATAATAATCCTGTGGGATCAGATTTGCTCTTTTTTCATTATACACTGCTCGTTCAACAGGAGTGTGATCAATAAATCTGTATTGTCGAAGCACATCAAGCACATCATCAAGGTCTGTGCTTGTCTTTTCTGATGTAAAAGCAACAACTGCTCGTTGTCTAAGATAGGGCAATGCGCGTTGTAGCGCAAGAACTGGAGGGACATATTCTCCAAAAACACCGACAGAAATGAGTGCGTCATATTTTCTGTCTTTGAGATCGATTCCATGGACAATATTTTGTTTCCATGTCTCTCTATATCCTCGTTCTTTTGTTTTTTTCAGCATTTCTCTGGAAATATCAACCCCGTCAACAGTGTGCCCAGATGCAACAAATGGAGCTCCTACTAAACCCGTTCCGCATCCCACGTCAAGAACTTCAGATGCAGGTCGGAGAAGAGGAAGCACCATTTCAGAAAAAAGTAAATGCACTTCTGGCGCTTTTGCGAGTTGTGCATCGTAGGTGTTTCCAAAGGGATCAGATGCCCAGTCATTAAATTTATCTGCAACATCATCATAATGAGCATACTTATGAAGTGGAGCCCAGCGTGTCTGTGCAAGAATTGCCTGTTCTCGGTGTATACGGCGCAGTATAGCAACTGGATTCTCTTGAGGTGTTCGTATCTCCATAAAAGAGAAAAAATCGTAGCTGTCTTAAATAGTTTATCCTTTAGAAGTAGTAAATGACATAACATTTAAAAGTCAATGTTTGTTTCTGGGAGGTATGACAATCACTGCTCTTATTGTAGGAACAGCACTCAGTTGTGCACCGCATATAGAAAAGACGTTTGAAGCAGTAGAACAACAACTTGTTGTAAACACAAGTCCTGAGCATTATACTTCCCATATAGGAAGATGGGAGGGAGAACAGCAATTGCGGTATTTAGCAAATACGAGTCCGATAGAAGAGTCATGGGTTTATGTTGAGGTGCAAGGCGAACCAGGAACATGGTATGAGTATGGAATAAATGAGCAGCAGGCATCAGTCTCATATGATGAAGAAGTATTATTGCCTGTCTTAAGAGCGCTCAAAGAAAAGTCTGTAAAAAGTATCACCACCTATCACATTCATCCAACTCCATGGGATCTTGAAAACAAATCATATCCTTCGTTTCCATCAGGATTTGATGTAATGAATATTGAAAGAATCTGTGCAGAGATTATATTTGAAACAGGAGATACAGAAATAATGCAAAGGCATACTGCTGGAATTATAGACATAAACGGCTTATATGTTGTTTCGCTTGATTTTGATAATATTGGAACAAAGTCCGCTGAAGAAAGAGAAAAGGAAGTTCATGCGGCATACACAACAAAAGACCCTGTTTGTAGCGATGTCTTTCCTTTAGAAAAGAGCAGAAAAAATGATGCAAAAGCATTAGAGTGTAGCAGGAGATTTGCAGAACGCTTGGATGCGACAGCAAAATATAACGCGGCTTTTTACTCATGGACTGAAGTCAGAGCAATGAAAAGAGGATATGAACAATAAACTATAAAAGCAACCCTATAATCCAAAACAACAATGGCAATACCTGCAATCTTACAAATGACTTTTTTCAATAATACATTACTTCAATACATTATTTTCTTCAGTATTATCACCGGTGCAGTTCTCATTGGAAAAATTGCGTACTATCTGATAAAAAATTTTGTTAAAGTCTTAACAAAGAAAACACAGACAGTTGCAGATGATATGTTGATTGAAGTCTGCGAACATCCAGTGGTCTTCCTCATTTTTATAATTGGATTTTATATTGCGTATAAAACACTCACGCTGACAGAAGCAATAGAACACACATTCTTCAACATTGTGCTTGTGATGTTCATCTTTAATCTCACGTGGTTTTTTACAAGATTAATCGATGGTTTAATCAAATATTATCTTATTCCATTCAGTCAGAAGACACAAACTGATTTGGACGACGCTTTAATTCCTATTCTGCGAAGAATGAGTAAAATAATTCTCATCTTCATTGCGGCAATAATTGTGCTCGACAAGTTCGGCTACAATGTCGCGTCACTGGTCGCGGGTCTTGGTATTGGTGGTCTTGCGGTTGCGCTTGCAGCGCAGGAAACATTAAGCAATGTTTTTGGTGGCGTTACTATTCTCACTGACAAACCTTTTGCGCTTGGGGATAGAATTAAAGTCTCCGGAAACGATGGGTTTGTCAAAGAAATAGGGATGCGTTCCACAAAAATCACCACGCTTGATGGCTCAGAGTTAGTCGTGCCAAATGCGACAATTGCAAAAGAGATTATTGAGAATGTAACAAGAGAAAAATCGAGAAGGGTCAAGTTGACAGTAGGATTAGTATATGAGACAGATCTCAAAAAACTCAAGAAAGCAATGGAAATTGTTAAAAAGATTGTAATAGATCAACAAGGCGTTGAGGATAAGTGCGATGTCTTTTTTGATGAGTTTGCGGATTTCTCCTTAAACTTTGTCATCGTCTATTGGGTAACAGACATTCCGAGAATCTTTGAAATAAAGAGCGCGATCAACCTGAAGATCAAAGAAACCTTTGAGAAGGAAGGATTGGAGTTTGCATATCCTACACGCGTTATCTATAACAAGAAAGGATAAATACAAGTTCTTTCTAATATCTTCTCATGGAACTTAATCTTTCTATTAAAACAAAGCTTATTCTTGCGATTATTACAGTGATCATCAGTTTGATTATTGGTCTCTACACAAAGTTCATGTTCTTTCTTCATTTGCCGTACTATATTGATTGGTGGAATTTGGTTTGGTATATTATCAGTTGGATTATGCTTTTTGTCGCGGGTTTCTTCGTGGGAAAAGAAGCGCTCGAAATCGCGGATTTGTATGTCAAGAAGAAATTGCAGGAAACCTATACTGCGACAGTGGATTTGCATAAGGAAGGGTTAAAACGTGGGCTTGAAACAACAAAGAAGGGTTTCGAAACAACAAGAGATATTGGCAAAAAGACCATTCATTTTCACAAGAGGATGTTGGGGATCGATGAATTAGACTTCCAGAAGAAAAGAAAGAAGAAGTAGGAGAAGTTGCAGTATTCTTGAAATAATTTTTGCATTTCTATGTTCTAAGAAATAAATAAAAAAATAAAGACATGGGGATTCTCAAGGACTGTCAGGCGATTCAAGCAACAATAAGGCGAATAGTTGCTTCTCAGCAAAGAAAATAAACGCGCACCCGTAAAGCAAAAAATGTCAGGGGGACCCATTGCACCAAAGTGCAATGGGGTCTTTATGAGATATTTTAAAAAAATATGAAGAATAAAGATGAGAGAAAAAATAGCAGTATTATGGTCCAGAACTTGGCGTTGGACAGCTTACTGCACTAACTGTAATTCCACTCATTTCATCCATATGATAAAATTCTATGGATGAGTAATCAAACCATGATGGGTTTAATGAGACCCCACTCAATGCACCACTTGATGAACTTGGATAATATAATGGATTTATTGAAGTGTCATCTGAACTGCATTGTCCACTTTCTTGAAACATATAATCAACATAACTATATCCTTTGTCATCTTCATCAACATCACCAGAGATATGATCATCAAGATAGATTGCTTGTATACCACAACAACTGCTTCCATCAGCATCTTCTCCTTTAAATCGTTCTAGAAAACTTGGTGCATCTTCATTGAAGACAAAAGTATGCTCAACGATGTGCTGATACATATCGTCTTCACTAAAATCATCACTGACATTTTGTACAACAATTGGAAAATATCTTCCATCATCAGAGAGCAAATCAGTGCGTAAAATACTGTACGGATCATACAATCCCTCAATCGGAATCGTCGCAAAACCTTCTCCAGTAATTCCAGAGAATGAAACAGTAGTCTTTGATGTAGAAATCGCAAACGTGGTATTCACATCAATTTCCCATGGTCCAGTCTCCTCAATGACAATGGAAGTCACATTAATGTCTGCGTCAATCGCGAGCTGTTCTTCTGCAAGCGCTTTGAAGGAATTCAGCAATCCTAAGAAAAATCCTTCTCCAACAAGAGGGGAATCAAGATAAAAATCAATAGGAATGTTCTCTGTCCCGGTTGTTTCTGTAATATCCCATCCCCATGATTCAGCACTGCAGTCAAAATCACTTGATGCGCAACTAAACTCAGAAGCCATTGCAATACTATAATCACTATCACTCTCTGTAAATGGCGCAGCGATCACCACGTCATAATATATATCCTGCGTCAGAGGCAGTTCACCGCCAAAGGTAAATGTGTATGAACCATCGCTTCCAAAATATTGAATATCCAATGCAACAAGTGCTCCTGTTGCATTATAAATCGCAGCATACAAAACGTTGGATGTTGCAGAAGAAGTATTCTCGAGAGTAACAGTCATGGAATGAAGGGATTCCAACACTTCATAGGAAGAAGGAAGCGACACCCGTTGTACAACAGCAAGAGTATCACCAAAGGATTCTGGTGATGTGCTGGAAGAAGTCTCTGCGATGGTAATAAATTCTGTGTCATTCCACGCAGTCAGCGTCATCGCGAAATCATCAGAAAGAGAAGTAACATCATACGTTCCAGAAACAGTTCCATTCATCATCACTTCACGATAAAATCCCTCGGGATCAGTAAGTGCAGTTTCAGTCCCGTTCACATAGGAAACCATTGCCCGCAAACTGTTTGCGCCAGCAACTTTGACAATAGGGGTCAAAACATCATCACTCAATGATTTGGTAAACATATTGACGACAACTGCTTCAGTTCGTTCAGCTGCGGCGTTTTGTTTGTCCATCATAACGTGGCTTGATGCAGCGTACAGAACAAACGCAAAAATAGAGATGAGAAAAATACTGACAAACGTAAACATAAATCCTTTTTTCCAAAATCTATCTTTCAAAATTATTGCCATATCCGAATCTCCCCGACGTATGGTCCCCACATTTGTGTATTATTGACAGTGCCAAAGAGAATGGTTTTGTACGGAAATAAGACAGTCGCGTTCTCCTGTGCAAACGTTGCGTTGTTTGTGTAGAAAGACGTTCCTTCAATGCGGACATCGATGTTCACATCGTCAAGGTTCCTGTAAGAAACATAATCCGCAATGCATGTGCTCAGCATTTCTGTGCAGTATGTACAGTCTTCTGTTGTGGAGCGAAAATAATATTCTCCAAGCTGTTGAAAAAGAGTGTTTGAAGTGTCAGTAATGTATCCTTCTTCAACAGCAGTGCTGTTGATGCTGCAATTTCCTTGACTAATGTCTTGAATCTCTACCATGAACAGATCCGCGGTGTCATAAAGTTCTGTTTGGACAATCCCCACAGGCGGTTTAGACAGTACAACAAAGAGATACAGAATGATCCCAAAGCCAATACTGATCACCATGAGAGAAAAGATTGCTTCTAAAGTGAAATAGATTCCTTTTTTGGGAGAACGCATGAATTTCATGTTCTGAGGAAGACGCATTGCGTTTTCCAGCAAACTGATGTATTTATGCTTTCTTGTTATGGATTTATATAAAAATCATCTTAACTATATAGAGACCCCTGTTTTCCTGCAAGAAATGTTTATATAATCTAGACAGCTATCTCCTTTTTCTGTTAAAGTAGTAATTTCTTGGTTTGCTGGGACTGTTCTTCGGAACAGGGTTGCACCGGGGTTATTATTTAACGTGGCAGAAGGCTCTCCTTTTGCCTTTTATTTTTTTAGTATCGGAAATTATATATAGTTCTTTGTGTAAAATAAGTGCATGCGAAAACAGCTTCAGCATACCACAATCGCCGTTATGTTGCTTCTTGTTGTATTAGGTGGTGCGTTGTATCTTGTAGAAACAACGACAGGAAGCGATGGGAACACGCTCACTGCGGCAACAGTAGGTGCGCAAGCGGTAAACTGCGATGAGCCACTCGCGAAAGATGCGTCTTCTCTTGAAAAACAGGAATATTATGATCAATGCAAAAAAGCCTAGGAAAGCGCAGGCGGCAATAGAATTTTTGTTTGTTGTTGGTTTTGCGATGCTGCTGCTCATTCCGTCGCTTGCGTTATTTGGCAGATTTGTGCAGGAATCATCGTACACAGTAACAACAAGTCAAGTGAATAAAATTGGGAACTACATGTTGAGCACTGCAAAAACAGTGTATCATGGAACAAATGGAACAGTAATAGTCATTGAAGTAAATTTTCCGGAAGGAATTACGAATGTAGAAATTCCTGAGGAGACAAACGATCAGATTATTTTCACAATAGATATTGGTGGTGCAGAAACAGAGCAAGTGTATTATTCTGATATCCCTATCAATGGC
This sequence comes from uncultured Methanosarcinales archaeon, assembly GCA_964385055.1. Taxonomy (GTDB): domain Archaea; phylum Nanobdellota; class Nanobdellia; order Woesearchaeales; family DSVV01; genus JACRPI01. The sequence continues at coordinate 8,831 of CAYLMH010000007.1, read as the reverse complement.
ACGTTCAATAGTGCAGATGTCACAGAAGGAATAAAAAAATTCCGATTTGAAGCAATAAACAATGGCGCGCTTGTGCAAATCGAAAGAGTGATAACGTAAAATGAAAGAAAAAGTAAATGTGGTAATTCTCGCGGGAACAAAGAACTGTGAGCCATTCACGATTGGAAAACAGCAAGAATACAAACAATATCTGGAGTTAGAGAAAAAACCGATTGTTTCGTATGTCATTGATGCGGCGTTGGTCGCAAAGCGCGTGGATAAAATATTTATTATTGCGGATCCAAAGCGAATGAACGCGCTTCTTCGAAAATATAAGGACAAAGAGAGATCCAGAATTCATCTCATTGAAAATCAGGAATCTTTAATGCAAAGTTTGCTCTATTGTTTCAAGGAATGGACTCCAAAGGCAGTATTACTTCCATCAGATGCGCCGTTTCTTCAGGCAAAAGATATTGATAATTTCATAAAGTCTGTTGATCCAAAAGTGGATTATGTTATGGGGTTTACAGATGGAAGAAAAATAGATGCTCTTTTCGATACGCTTTCATTGTATGTGAAAAAGGAAAAAATAAAGTACGGTCTTTTTCCGATACACAATGCGCACATACGAATTAGCAATCTTCATTATATTGATTTTACGAGAGTAACAGCAAGTGAGCTCGCGCTCGGTCAGGCAGTTTTTGATCACAGAAAATTACTTAAGGAAGACGGAAGAAAAAACAGAAAGAACTGGAGAAAGATTGCGTGGGCATGTTTCAGGTATCTTCATAAAAGAAAATACCATCCTGCGATAATAATGGGAAGCTTCTTTGCAGTAGTTTATGGCCTTTTGTTTTATTGTAGTCACAAAACAAAAGGGACAAAATTGGAAAAGTACTACACATTTTTTCTGCGCCCTTCTTTTATTGCAGTAATAATAACAATGCTGACTGGTTGGAGAATAAAATGTCAGATTCTTGTGAATGAGGATTTGTCTCCTATGCTTGATATTGATGTGCCGGAAACCTATCTTCTTTTTGCGAAAAATAAACATTTTGAAGAAGTAAAAAATGCTCTAGCCTAAGTTTCGTTTTTCTTTTAATTGTTTAAAAAGGTAACCTTTATATATAAATACGCTTAAAAAAGAATGCATATCACAACATAATAAAAAGAGGGGATAGTGTGGTAATGCATTTTTTGTTGAATAAAAGAGCACTCAACAGTATTATTTCTTTTTTGATTTTCATATCAATTATCAGTGTAGTTTCTGGTCAGGATTATCTTGCGCTGCAAGGAAGCGCAGCAGGTTCTGGTCGAGGGATGAGTGGGAGTGGGACGCAGGGCAATATTACTGTTGAAATATGGAGCGCAGCGACAGGAGGTTCTCTGCTTTATAATTCTACTTCGGATTTTTGGAGTGCGTTAAACAATAGCAGATACGATATTCTTCTTGGAAATGGATCGCAGCCGTTAAGCTTGAATTTTAGTAATACATATTACATGGAAATTTACATCAACGAAAGAGAGTTGGACTTTAACACTTCCGAACGACAGGTCTTTCAAAGTCCTGTGGGGAACATCACCGTCACAACTCCTGTCAAAACAACAAATAGTTTGAATGTGAATGATTTTTTTAATGTTACTCCAACGACAAGCGCAGTTCAGACAAATGGAACAATAACTATCTTAAATACTGACGTTGATGACGCGTTAAATATCTCTGGTGCAGTTTTCTCAGACAGTCAATTTAAAACAGATGGATCAATTATTAGTACAGCAGCATCAACAGCGCTTGGGTTGGATGTGGGCGGCTTTGCAACAGTTGCGAATTTCTTCAACGTCACTCCTGCAACGAGTGCAGTTAGAACAAATGGGACAATAACTATTGAAAGCGTTTCTGTCCCTGCATTTACAGTGAATGGGGGTTTCAACATCAGTGGTGCAGGTGGTGTAATGTCCACAAACAGTACAATTGCAATAATAACTCGTCGTCCAAATGCGCTCACCATTAATGGGGGGTTTAACCTCACTTCTGCGGGAGGAACATTGATAACAAATGGGACCATCAACATTAAAAATCCATCATTGGTGACGGCATTTACAGTAAATGACGGTTTCAACATTAGTGGTACCAATGAAGAAGTAAGAACAAATGGGACAGTGACAATTGTAAATACAGATGTTGATGATGCATTGAACGTGACTGGTGCTATTTATAGTGATGAACAGTTTAAAACAGATGGTGCATATATCAGTACAGCAGCATCAACAGCGCTTGGTTTGGATGTGAGTGGTTTTGCGCAGTTTGCGAATTTTTTTAATATTACTCCTGCAACGAGTGCAGTTAGAACAAATGGGACAGTCACAATCACAAATACAAAGACAGACGATGCGCTGAATATTACGGGTGGGTTAAAGATGGGATCGCAGATCGGATCAGCGTTCACCTTTGCAAGCTTTACTATCAGCGATCAGGGGATAGTCACCACTGACGCAAACATTGGACCTGTTGCAGGAAGGGGACATATTATTATCAATAGTCTCACAGAGCCTGCGCTTCGAATTAATTCAGGATTCAACGTGAGTGGAACAACAGGAGAGCTCAAAACAAACGGAACAATTACTCTTGTCACAACATCAAGCAATGTCCCAACACAAGATGATGCATTAAACATCTCTGGAGGAGGAGCTTCATTTGGCGATGGTACAGATTTTATGCGATTTACTGTTGATCCGAATCTTCCTTTGTTTACACTGAAACACATTTTGAACGTGTCTGCAGCAGGAGACTTTAAGATAGGTGCAGGTTCGAGTGGAAAGCTAACTGTGGTAAGTACAGATTCAGATGATGCGTTCAACGTTTCCTCTGGCGCAGCATTCTTTGGTGGTTCTGTAAACATTAGTGGTCAAGTTGCTATTACAAACAGTGATGCTGATGATACTCTCAATCTCACGAAAGGCGGGATGACTGTATTAGGCGCTGTTGTTAAAGTAGGAGATGGCGGTTCAACAACGCAGCACCATATCGATGTGTATGATGGTGGAGCAAATAAGTGTTCGTATCTTACATTATACGATGAAAATGGCGGTCCACATTATTTCTGGACGAATACAACAGGTGCTCTTCTCACCTCAAATCTTGCACCTATTGGATGTGATGGTGAAGGAACATCTGTAGGTTCACAAGCATAAATTTAGGCAAAGAGTGGGGCTAATCATGAAGAAAAAGATATTGGTAAAAGGTTTTCTCTTTTTTCTAACTATTTTATTTTTCTCATCTTTTGTCTTCGCGATTCAAGGCAGCGATAGTTCTGGAACAATAACAAGTTACAGCGGAACAACAGGAGCAGCTGCTGCGAGCGGGAGTTCTTCGGATAATACAGTAAGTGGAGGAAGAGTTTCTGCGGGAGGTTCCGCGGTTTCAAGCGCGTATTCTGATGGAACAATTTCAGGAAATCCAGGTGCAGATCTTTCAACATCAGATCCAAGTACTTCTTCAGATAGTGAGTCAGGAACAGAGACAGATGCAGAAAGTGGTCTTAATAGTGTTCCAAGTGGTGGAGGCGGCGGTGGAGGTGGAGGATCTGCTGGAGAAGCATCGACAGAAGCAGCAGAAGCTACAACAGAACAAACCGCAGTAGAAGCAGAAGCAAGTCAAGAAGCAACTGAGACAACAGAAGCAAGCGCAGAAGCAGTAAGTCCTGCAGAAAATGCAGTCACTGTTGCGATAGAATTAAGTGAAGGAAGTTCTGTAACATTAGCGCCGCAGACAGGTGCAGCAGGCATGTCTGTTGTGGGAGTAACAGCAACCACCGTAACAGTGGTTATTACACGTGATAGCACAGGAAATATAATCACAGGTGGCGCGATCTACCAAGCTGAGCAGGAAATAACAATGGAAGTAGGGCAAACCATTGATGTGGATAGCGATGGAGATGACATTGCGGATCTGCAAGTAACATTAACACAAATAAAGTATAACACAGAGAAGGGAAGATATGAAGGGGTTTTCACATTAACTTATTTGAGTCCCACAGAAGAAATTGTTTCTTTTGTTAAAGAGCAGATTGATCGAGGAGAAGTCGCGTTTGTGAAGGGTCCAAGCGAAGAAGAAATTTCTTTTGGGTATTGGATTTGGATCCTTGTTGCGTGTATTGTCATAAGTGTTCTCGCGCTTGTAGGTTGGGTTCTTTTTGATAAGAAGAACAAGAAACATTTCCCTACAACAATCCCAACACATTATTTTGAAAAGCTTATACGACAAGAAGTAAGTACGCATAAAAAACCAGAAGAGCAGAAGAAAGAAATAACCAAAACTGAAATAAAAACAGAAAAGAAACAGGAAACAGGAAAAGAACAACCTATTGGAACACCGACAATTCTTTCAGAGGTAAAACAGTCAAAAAAGAAGAACGGCAAGAGAAAGAAGAATAAAAAAGCAGCAAGAGTAAAGAAAAAGAAGAAAGCAAAAAGAAAGGGGAAAAATAATCGCAAAAAGCAAAAATAATCGCCCCGTAAAGGCCTAATACCCCATTCATCCTTCATTTATTAATAAAAAATATTTAGCGGTTCTAAAAAGCAGTAGGGTGAAGAGAGTATAAGAGAAATAAAAGATAAAAACTATAACTAAACTACTCTCTCGAAGAAGCCAATTCATCAATATCTTTTTTCTTAAGATTTAATTGTTGTGCAGGTCGTCGTAATTCCTGCATCCAAAGAATCCCGATCTTAATCATTGCTTTGTTAAATTTGTCAGAAAGTTTGTAGTGTTTTTTGTAGAGATCATAATCAATAAGTCCCATGCTTTTCATCGGCGTTAAAATTCTGTCGTAAAACTGTCGTTTGTTATAACTCAGTTTTACCTGTTTTCCGCGATACAATGGATCGTCAATTTCAGCGAGAATTTCCCCTTCATGAAGGTGCGTTGCGAAAAGAGACATTGCGGTTTTCGTGAGTATGCCATCATTTTCTTTCATGCGTTGAATGAGAAGCTTGCCAACGACAACTTGCTGTTTGGTCGCGAAGATCACTTCAAAAATATCTTCAGGCATGTTGAATTGATCAAATAAAATAACCATTAACTCAGTCATTGCCAAACCAGTATATAAATCTTTCGGAGCAGTATGGTTTTTCGTATACTGGAGAAAGCTATTTATAGAGGTTTGTTCTTCATTTTGTTATGCCGCAGTATTCCTTTCAGTATTGTCAGAAGTTGGTCATCTTTTCAAGAGATAAAACAAAAGTTCTTCTTGGAAAAAGAAAAGGAGAAGCAGATTATGACGGAGTTTTTTCTTTTTTTGGTGGAAAGATGGAGACAAAAGATGCTTCGATTCTTCTTGGTCTAAAAAGGGAAAAAGACGAAGAGCTTGGAGAAAAGTTTCTCGTTGACGTGTATCCCTTATTCACGCATAATTTATTTTTCATAAAAGCAGATGGCAGAAAAATGGTCTTGCCGCATTATTTTGCAATTCATAAAAGCGGTGAAATAAAACTAAATGAGGAATATTCAGAAGCGCAGTGGGTTTCAGTGAAAGTGTTAGATTCTTTTGAACCGAAAGTCGAAACGATTCCTGATGTAGTGAAACAAATATTGAAGCTGGAAAAAATTATGAAAAAAGAAGATTTCGTTGTGATGTAATCTATTATTGAATGTTTTATTTTTTCTTTTAAGTGTTTCTCATCTGTATTCTTCATAACTTCATCATTCATCATACATACCCCATTACACTTGAGTGTAATGGGTCCCCCTGACATTTGGCTTTTGCTGGTGCGTGTATTTGTGTTGAATACATATTCGCCAAGTTAGGATAAATGTAATCGCCTTATTGTCCTTTTGAATCCCCATGCCTTTATTATTTATTCTCTAAAATAGTGATTATTTTTCTAAACATCGTATGAAAACAAACAAAACAAAATCAAACACTCTCTTTCATTCCCGAGTGGTTATAAAACTTTAAATAAGGCAAGCAGCAGAAAAAGAAAATACCTGAGATCAAAGATTTCAAGGTGGGGTGTTTATTATGGCAAAGAAAGCAATGAAAGCGATGGGCGGAACGTGCCCAACAGAAGGGAAGTGTCCGTGCTGGTTTAGCTGGGCAGTATTAGGAGTAGGTATATTATATTTATTGAGTGACCTTTTTCCAATGACAATCTTTGGATGGTTCGGCGCAACATTCAGCTGGTGGACAGTAGCGTTTGTCTTATTTGGCTTGAAATGCGTTTGTAAACAAATGTGCAAATAAGTTTGCACTTTTTTATTTTTCATTTCTTTTTTTTAAAATACAAAAATATAAATAGATGTTTTTCATAAAAGCAGATAGAAAGGTATCTAAAATGAATGAAGAGAAGACAAAACTATGTATTGTTGGGATTGTAGGAATAGTCGCTGCAGTTGGAATATTTATTCTTCTCATGGGTGCAGGTATAGAAAGTGCAACGATTAGTGGGCAGGCAACATCAGCAATAAAAATAAAGAAACCCACAACAGGCATGGAAGCAGAAAGTGAAGATGAATTAAAACCTCCTACACCTCGAATGGAAGCGGAGAGTACAGACGAATAATTTTTTCGATTTTCTTTATTATTTTCATTTCCCGTTACCTTTATATAGCAATTCATTCTCTTGAGAACCATGCCTACGGACAAAGAAATAAAAAAGGAGTTCAAAAGCAAAACCTCCAAAAATCCAGAAAAATATTACGCCGTGGATGTTCTGAAAGGAGAAGGGTTTGAAAGAAAACAGTGTGAAAAATGCAGTATCTTTTTCTGGACAACAACAGGCAAAACAGTCTGCGGCGATCCAAGTTGCAGTGGTGGATTTCAATTCTTCGGAAAATCGCCAGCATCAGAAAATCTCGATTACATCCAAGTGTGGAAAAAATTCTCCAGTCAATTCCAAGATCTCGGCTATACACCAATCAAACGTTATCCAGTCGCGGCTCGATGGAGAGATGACACTGATTTCGTCCAAGCATCAATCTACAATTTTCAACCCTACGTTGTGAGCGGAGAAGTTGCGCCACCAGCAAATCCGTTAGTCGTTCCGCAATTCTGTCTCAGATTCAATGATATTGATAACGTCGGAATAACTGGTGCACATTACTCAGGATTTATTATGATTGGGCAGCACGCGTTTATGCCGCCAGAACGTTGGGATCAGAAACAATATTTCCAAGACATCCACGGCTGGTTAAAAAAAGGATTAGGACTTCCAAATAATGAGATCACGTTTCATGAAGATGCGTGGGCAGGTGGCGGTAATTTTGGTCCATGCATGGAATTTTTTAGCAGAGGATTAGAACTGGGAAACCAAGTCTATATGATGTACGAGCAAACCCCAAGCGGTCCAAAAGAGCTCAAAATAAAAGTTCTCGATATGGGGATGGGTCATGAACGAAACGCGTGGTTTACTAAAGGAACATCCACGAGCTACGAAACAACGTTCCCGACAGTCTGTCAATTCCTCAAAAGTAAAACAGGAATCAAAGTAAATGAATCATTAATACAAAAATTCCTTCCATACTCCTCATACCTTAACGCAGATGAAGCAGAAGATCTCAACGTCGTGTGGAGAAATATCGCGACAAAGCTCGACATGAATATGTTTGAGTTAAAAGAAAATATTCTTCCACTTGCAGCGATGTATAGTGTTGGAGAGCATACACGATCGCTACTCGTCGCAATTCACGATGGCGTTCTGCCAAGCAATGTCGGTGGTGGGTATAACTTACGACTTATTCTACGTAGAGCATTAGGATTTATTGACAAATATAATTGGGATATTGATCTCGCGGATGTTGCGGAAAAACACGCAGCGTATCTCAAACCATTATATCCAGAGTTGAGCGAAAATCTCGATCACGTCAATAAAATTCTCGAAGTGGAAAAGCTCAAGTATCAGGCAAATAGAGACAAAGCAAAGCAAATAGTCACAAGACTCATTGAAAAAAATGAAGAGATTAATGAACAAAAACTCCTCCTCCTCTACGACACGCAAGGTATTGCTCCAGAAATTGTCAAGGAAGTAGGAATAGGTCTTCAAAAGCAAGTGACGATTCCAGATAATTTTTATGCGCAAGTGTCGCAGTTGCACGAAAAGCGAAAGCAGGAGCATCAAACAACGCAAGAAGAAAAACTCCAACTGGTTGGAATTCCTTCAACAAGAGCGTTGTATTTCCAGGATTATGCAGTCACAAAAGCAAAAGGAAAAATTCTCGCAGTCATCGGCAACAACATTGTCTTCGATCAAACAGTGTTTTATCCAACAAGTGGAGGACAGTTGTATGATACAGGAATGCTCACCACAGAAACAGGAAAAAAAGCGCACATAATAACTGTCTTCAAGCAGGGGGCGCACATTGTGCATGTTGTTGATTCTATTGAAGGATTCTCCGTAGGCGAAGAGGTCAAGCAAGAAGTGGAGAAAGAACGCCGCCAACAATTGAGCCAGCATCACACCGCGACGCACATCGTGAATGCTGCGGCAAAAAAAGTGCTTGGTAGCCATGCGCAGCAGGCAGGAGCGAAAAAAGACATCGACAAAGCGCACATTGATCTGACACATTACGAAAGTCTCACAGAAGAACAGCTCAAAGAAATTGAGCGCGTCGCAAACGAGATTGTCAAAAAAGATATTGTAATAAAAACCGAATTTATGTCAAGAGACGACGCAGAAAAAAGATATGGTATGGAAATTTATCAAGGAGGAGCAGTGCCAGGCGCAGAGCTTCGCATGGTCCAGATTCCAGAAATAGATATGGAATGTTGTGGAGGAACACATTTGCATTCCACAAAAGAAGCAGAAGAAATCAAGATCGTAAAAGCATCCAAGATTCAGGATGGAGTTGTACGAAT
>CAYLMH010000006.1:0-61059 GCA_964385055.1 uncultured Methanosarcinales archaeon | reverse complement strand
GAACAGGGCTCCTGCGCCTTGTGACCAAAGAAGTCAAGAAAGTAGCAAAAGCTGAAAAAAAGAGCATCACGATACGGAGTTGATTATGTATGGCAGTAAAAGAAATGGACGCAAACATTAGTGAATTAAAGAAACTACTCAAAACAGACAAGATTATTCTTGGAACAGACCGCACGCTCAAACTCTTGAAGCTTGGAACAGCAGACCGCGTTTTTCTCTCCAGCAATTGTCCTGAAGAAGTCAAAAAGGATATCGAGTATTACGCAAAGCTTTCCAATGTTCCATTAATCCATCTGAAACAACCAAATGATGAGTTGGGTATTCTTTGTAAAAAACCATATCCGGTTTCTGTCCTCAGCGTGACCCAATAATTTTTTGTGAACGCCATGGTAAAAATAACCTACACGCAGGAACTCATGGGAACCATGGCTCTTTTTGATAAGATTACGCACGTCTCGCTCAAAGACTGTTTTGAAGACAAGCATGGCTTGTTGACGTTTGTTGTTGATGCGCAGGATCTTGGAAAAGCAATCGGCAAAGGCGCTGTTTGTGTCCGACGATTAGAACAGCTCCTGAAACGGCGCATTCGGGTTATAGGATTTCATCAAGATCTTTTGGAATTTGTGAAATATGTTATTCATCCTCTTCAAGCAATTGTCGAGCAGGAAGACACTGTTCTCATCCTCAAAAATGAGGACAGAAAAACAAAAAGTTTATTAATAGGCAGAAACGCCCAGAACCTACGCAATACAGAATCTATTATTCAGCGATATTTTCCAAATATCGTCGAAGTGAAGGTTGTTTGATTGTGATAATAATTGTTAAAACTGATAAAAAATAAATAAAAAAACAAGATAAAAGTGAACAAACATGGGAAAAAAAGCACGCGGAATTAATGCAGGAAAAAAGTTGAAAAAAAGACGACACACATTCAAAAAAATCAGTAGAACAGTTCTTCGACTTCGCTCTGATCCTTTAGGAGGATCTCATCAAGCAAAGGCAATTGTTCTTGAAAAGCTTCAGCTTGAAGCAAAACAGCCAAACTCAGCAATGAGAAAGTGCGCTCGCGTTCAGCTCATCAAAAATGGAAAACAAGTTACTGCTTTCCTTCCAGGAGACGGTGCAACAAAGCTTGTTGACGAACACGATGAAGTACTCATTGAATGTATTGGTGGAAAATCTGGCCGAGCAAAAGGAGACATTCCCGGTGTTCGATGGCAGGTTATCAAAGTCAATGATCAGTCTCTTAACGCACTACGACGCGGTAAGCTTGAGAAAGCTCGTAAATAAACGTAAAAAAAGGTATCGACAATGGCAGAAATCAAAGTTTTTAACAAATGGTCTGTTCAAGGAATTACAGCACAGGATCCAGGATTGCAGTCTTACATTAGTCTGCGTCCAGTTTTCGCACCAAAGACCGGTGCACGCTACGCTGGCAACAAATTTCACAAATCCAAGATTAACGTTGTTGAACGACTCATTAACAAGATTTTGATTCCCGGTCATAAAGCGCGAAAACACTTTAAGTCCAGCGGACACATTACAGGAAAAGCTTCTCACGCGTACACACTTGTTGAAGAATGTTTCAACATTATCGAACAGCGCTTGAAGAAAAATCCAGTAGAAGTGTTTGTGAAAGCAATTGAAAACGCAGCTCCTCGTGAAGAAATTATCACTATCGAATATGGTGGCGCTCGTTATCCTAAAGCAGTTGAGTGCGCTCCACAGCGACGCATTGACATTGCACTTCGATACTTTACGCAAAGCAGCTATCAAAAAGCGTTCAATACAAAAAAACCGTATGTTCAATATCTTGCAGATGAACTTATTGCAGCATACCAATGCAGCAGCAACTCTCTTGCAGTTTCCAAGAAAAACGAACTTGAACGACAAGCAGATAGCAGCAGATAAGGTTTTGATTTTTTTCTTTCTCTTTTTTACTTCATTTTGATTTTATTTCAAAAACTATTTATAGTTCAATGACATACTTCATACCATGTGGACCTTCAAAAAATCGTGGAAACTTATTCTTGATAACCCTGAGCTTATTTCTTACGAACTTATTTCAAAGGATCTTCGTGTTCGTATTGAAGCACGCCAGACTGACGAGAATATGTGGACTATTTTCAAAACATATCATGATGACGCTTCATTTACTTATACACAGGAATACCGCGCGCCATCCCGTGATGAAGCGCAAAAAATAATTGCTTCTCTCCAGAATGAGAAGGTTTTGTCAAAAATAGAATTGCATGATCTCAAGCTTGTGCAGGCAAAAAAAGTTGCTCTCAAGGTTAAACGACAGTTTAAAGATTACAATGTTGAAAAATGGAACTTTGCAGTCAATGATGACGCGTATGAAAACGTGGTATACGTTCGTGACGCTGATGTGAGTGATGTGAGCATTATTATGCATGAAAAAAATAAACCGTTTGAAGCAAATATTTTGTATGAACTTAAAAGTATGTTAGGCTTTGAAACTTCTGATCTTGACATTAAACAAGAGTTGTATTATTATTCGACAAAATCTGACGACTACAAAAAAAATAATAAGTTCAGTTTTGTGTTTGGCAATGTTGAAATGGGATTTGACACGCCAAATGATGAGAAATAGTTTCTTTTGTATACAAAGTATGGACTTATTCTTTGCACAACTGCTAGTCATTTTTTTGCAAGAAGCCACATGGTCTTGAAATATTGTTTGAATGATTCTGCAATCTTTTCTCCTTTAATTAAAGTGATAAGCGGCTCTTTTTCTAGTAAAACGATTGCAACATTAGTATGATAAATCAAAATCTCGGCAGGAGTTGTTTGATTAATATATCTTACTTTTCCAGCCTTCTCAATATTAGGGATATTTTCCCTGGCACTTTCATTAAAAATAATATTGACTTTGATCCTTTTCTGGAGCACCCTTTCATTAAATCTCGTATAAAAACTGCGAACTTTTTCTTCATCTTCTCCCTTGCCTGCCCCAAAAACGTAGTAGGTTTCACCTGGCTTGAGCGATTCAAGAACATTGTTGTATACCGTATTCATCCCTTTCCATCCACGATAAATCTCTGCATCTGTTTTTTTTGTGACCGATTCTTGTCTTAACTGTAATGCAGGAAGAATATTCTCGAATTCCTGTTCTTGTTTTTTCAATTTTTCTTCTTTTTCTTTAAGATAATATCGGATTGTTGTAGGAGGAGCTGCATTGAAGTATCTTACCTTATCTTTGATTACGGAACTTGCAAGCCCTTTTTCGATTAATTTATCTATCACTTCATAAATTTTTGAAGAAGTAATTCCAGCTTTTTTAACAATAGGTCCTTTTTTGGAACTTCCTAACTTTAGTAAAGCCAAGTAGACTTTAATCTCAGAATCTGTCAATCCGATTTCCTGAAGAATGTTTGTGTTCATATGTATTGCTCTGTAATCATTGTTTATAAACTTTTCTTATAGTTCCACCGTAAGGGGGCACTAGTATTAATATAATGGGGACACATACTCACTCCTAAGTAAGTCAGGGGGCTGAAGAAAATAGTAAAGCGTATTGAAATGGTCTGTACAGGAAATCGAGGAAGGTCACCTGTTGCAGAGGTTATCGCAAGAAACTACCTCAGACGTCACGGAGTATTGGGAGAGTATGATGCTATTTCAAGTGGTACATTAGTTTCTGCAATAAAAGAAGGAGTTATTCCCTCAGATTTTAAACTGCGACTCATAACTCTTGCTTGTGAGAGGGGAGATATTTATAGTCCTGTAGAACGTCAAGCAATTGATGGAGCGCTTCAAGTAAAAGATGAAGCTGCTCTGTCTGCGATTAATCTATGTTATAGAAAAGCAGAAGAAAGGTTTGTTGCAGAAGAACAGACATACAGAACAGAACTATTACTTCATTTTGGAATAAAAGGTGTAAAAGAAACACAAGAGCAAACAATCGTACAACCAGAAGGAATTGCAATCTTTTCTATGGCAAAGTATAACAATGCACAAGTTCAGGCTATTTATGTAAGAAGGAGTCATAGTCCTTTAATGGCTGTTTTGAGTGCGTATGCAACAGGAAATCCAGAAGCAGAGATTCCAAATGCGTTTGGTCTTACTAAAAGAGATTATCTTCATGGATTCGAGTGTCTTGTAGAGCAAGTTCCAAAAGCTCTTGATAAATTACTACAATAAAGATGGATAAATGAAATGGCAAAATATAACTTTATGTGGGGGCAGAAACAATCTGCCATGATTGCTGAGGCAATGCTTTTTGAAATGATGCATTCCATCACACAAGATGGAAAATTTGTTTCCTCTACAATTAACGAATGTTTAAACATTATTATTGATGGAACATATGCAAATTATATGCCTGATACGGCTATTCAGAACTGGCGAAAGAGCGGAAAAAGATATTGTAACAAAGATGTTTCTCAACAATTATTTAGAGAGATGGATAATTTCATTGATGATTTTTTTGTGTTTTGCGAAGATCTTCAAAAGAAAAATCTGCACTCCTTATCAAATGCAGAACTTAAGCAGCTTCTCCTCAAATATCAGGATTTCTTAAACAGGACTTTTATCTATTTTGGAACATCAAGCCCACAAGGAACTTTTATGATAGAAGAAGAAATAAGGCGAATCCTTAAAGAGAAAGTTGATGATGAAGAAATTGTCAATGACTATTTCATTTCTCTCAGTACTCCATCAGATATGGATGATACAATGAAAGAGCGACTTGATTTTCTTAAACTCGCAGAGAAAAGAAAGGTTTCAGAAAAAGAGTTAGAAATATATTCAAAGAAATATCCTGCACTTTTTTTCAATACATACTCAAAAAAAGAAGTAACTGAATTTCTTCACCATAAATTGCAGCAAGAAAAAAATAAACCTTTTTCTGAAGAGTTTGAAAGAATCAATACGCATCTAAACAAAATAAAGAAGAAACATAGCCAGATCTATTCTGAAATACAAAATGAAACACTTATTGATTATAGCATTATTTTACAAAAAAGTGGTTTATACAGATATCGGTTAAAGCATGTCTGGAGTGGTGCAGAATATTTGTGTCTGAATCTGTTATATGAACTTCAAAAAAGGATTGATATTCCATTCAATGACTTTATTGTAGCATACTTCTTTTTAGATATTATGGCTTTTTTAGATACAAATCAACGACTCTCTTTAGGAGAAATTCAGAAAAGAAGGAAGTGCATGGTGTTGCATTATATTTCTCCAACGGTTTATCGTTACTCAGGGGAGGAAGCTCTTGCTTACAAAGAGAAACTTATTCAAGAGCAGAAAGAAATAAGAGCACAGAATTTGAAAGGAGTTATTGCGAACAAAGGTTTAGTGCGGGCTAAAGCACGAGTTATTAATGTCAAAGATCTTCACTCTTTTATTCAAGATTGTGCAGTATTTCAGAATGGAGAAATTCTTGTGACCACAATGACGTCCCCACTCATGGTTCCTCTTATTGAAAAAGCAGTAGGAATTATTACAGATGAAGGGGGAATTTGTTCTCATGCATCTGTTATTTCCCGTGAATTTAATATTCCCTGTATTGTTGGAACAAAAGGCGCATCTTTTGTTATAAAAACTGGAGACTTTGTTGAATTGAATGCAAATACAGGAGTTATTATCGTTCTTTCTTAAGGTTCAAATTCAGATACACCATTAGATCCCATAAAGACTGCCACAAACCATATAAAACACCCTTCCTTTTGTCTTATTATGGCTGATTATTCGACGCAAATTGCAGATCTTGAAAAAGAACTTTCTACTACAAAATATAACAAAAGAACACAAGGACACGTTGGGCTTGTGAAAGCAAAACTTGCCATGCTTAAAGAAAAAGAGCGCGCTCGTTCCAGTGGCGGCGCAAAAGGGCAAGGTTTTTCTGTTCGTAAAACAGGTGACGCTTCTGTTATTATGATTGGCTTTCCTTCTGCAGGAAAATCCACGCTTCTCAACGCGATTACTAACGCAAACTCTCCTGTTGGCGCATACGAGTTTACCACACTCGACGTTATTCCAGGGTTGCTTGAACACAAACACGCAAAAATTCAAGTTCTTGACGTTCCTGGAATTGTTCGCGGCGCTGCAATGGGTCGCGGTCGTGGAAAAGAAGTTCTTGCAGTCATGCAAAACGCAGACGCCGTGCTCTTTGTTGTTGACGTGAATAGACCAGAAGCACTTGCTGTTCTTCAGCAGGAAGTATATGACGCAAACATTCGCGTGAATCAACGAAAACCTGATGTCAAAATTGTTCGAAAAACACGAGGCGGTGTGAGTATTGGTAAGACAGTGCAGTGTCCAGATTTAGATAATAAGACTATTGAAGCGATTTTCAAAGAAATGCGTTTGAATAATGTGGATGTTGTTATTCGAACTCCTATTGGGCCAGATCAATTGATTGACGTTATTGAAGGCAATAAACATTATCTTCCAGGGATTGTTGTTTTGAACAAAATGGACATGGTTGCCCCTGATGATCTTGATATTATTCGCAAGAATATTCAAGCAGATATTTGCATTAGCGCGAATCAGAAAATAAATACCGAATTACTGAAGGATATGATCTTTGACAGACTTGATTTAATTCGTTTGTATTGTAAACAAATTGGGAAAAAGGCAGACATGGATGTTCCTTTGATCATGAGCAGAGGAACGACGCTTCATGATATGTGTCAGAAATTGCACAAAGATTTTGTGGAGAAATTTCGTTTCGCAAAGATTTGGGGAACGTCTGTGAAATTTAACGCGCAGCCTATTCTGAAATTAAAGCATACATTGCATGATAAAGATGTTGTTGAACTGCATATGAGATAGATTGTTTCTTTAGCATCTAAAAGAGTGCTTTGTTTTCCTCTCTTCTGGTTCTTGCGTTGTGTAAATAACCCCCTAATAGGTTACCTAAACTTACTGTTATCCCCGCAAACGCAATAATTAAACCTAATTTTCCCCAAAACTCTTCATAAGCTATTTCTTCTCTTGTTTCTCTTATTTCCGGTCGTTTAGGATTAAGCTCTTGTAATCTTCCTTCAATAGAAGCATATGCTTGAGTATTCCCTTGTGCAACCAAATATTGATATGTACTACTTCGTGCAATGGTTTCCAATTTTTCTATCTCCTGTATTTCAGGATGTTCTCGATAAATTTCTCTTATCTCAGACATTTGATATCTAGCCATGCTTCCGCCGCCAAGAAGTGTCACTGCTCCTAATACTATTAAACCTATGTTCTCTGCTCTGTTTGTCATTCTTTTAAGAAATAGATTTCAATTTAAATGATTTCTTATTTCCTAAATTCTTATTTTCTATTTCAATTTCGAAAGATTTAAATACTTCCACGTGTTAACACGTGGATTACGTGAGGTGTTGACTATGGCTCATAATATGACTGTTACTGTTGAAGACAATTTATGGGATGAAATGCAACGATATCCTGAAATTAGATGGGGTACTGTTATGAAAGAAGCAGCTCGAGAAAAATTAAAAGCACTTTTCATCCTTCAAAGACTTGCTGCGAAATCATCGTTTACTGAAAAAGAAATTGAGGAGATTTCAGTAAAGCTTGGAAAAAAGATAACTGGAAGAAAATAACTTATTTATTGTCTTCAATGAACTCATTTGTGTTCTTTGTTTTTACTATCTTTTGTTCTCTAAAATCTTTATCATTTGTCCAGATAAAATCTGCATTTATTCTGAGCGCAGTTGCAATATACGTAGCATCTTTTATATCTCTCTTTTTCATTATCTCTTCTGCTTTGTTCATGCAGTTGCTGTAATCACTTTCATTTACTATGGTAATATATCTTAGCAATGCACGTATTTCATTCTCAAATTCTTCAGGCATCTTTTTTGCTTCTTTACAAATATCTTCTTCATGTTTTCTTATCTCTTTTATAATATATTGCGGTGCATAAAAAGAGTAGTTTTGTGCTGTTAGAATTATTAGTGTTGCTCTTGATCCGAAGAGTGCTGCGATTATAATGTTTGCATCTACTACTATTCTTGCTCTTTTCGGTCTTATCCATCCTCTCATAAGTAATACCCCAATGTCGGCACCAACAAACACCCCATTGCCTGCGTTCTTGTCACTTTCACAATCCCTGGAATAATTCCTATCGCTGTTGTCGTGAGGAGTACAAGTAATCCAAGCCAGCCTGAAAGGATGATTGTTAAAAGAATGATCACTGTGATAATTATTCCTGTCAAGATTTTGTAGTTTATTCTCGTCACTATTTTGCAAAACATCTTTCCTGTTTTGAGCGTGATCATTGCTGCGATTGCTGCAGTAATGAGAATCGCTGCGGTGAATAGAAGCACTTCTCTTATTCCTATTGTGCCAAGAAGTTCTTCTATTCCCACAATCGCGCCATTTCTCGCTTTTTGGATTGTGTAGAGGGTAATAATACTCATTAAGAAGCCTGTTGCGTTGATACATCCTTGCAGAATCATATATCCATGATCTCCTATATTTTTTGCGAACTGCATGCCAAACAACGCACCGATGTTTGGGCTTAACCCAGGAAACAACGAAATAAATGCTGCGCTGAGCTGCCCTGCAACGATTGCTTTCCCTGCTGCTCTTTTGTCTACGTCAATCATTTCTGTGTCATATTGCTTGGGAATATTTTCTTTTTCAAACAAACTCATAATCAATGTCGCGATTCCAAAAAGGCCGCTGAGCAGCGGAAACAGCGGATCTTTTATTGGCAATGCAAAAACCAAAAGTCCTGTTATTCCTGCAAGAAGAAAAACAACTGCTGCCCATATTCTTTTTTTATTTTGCAGGAGCATTGCAATGATAATGAGTATCAGTAAAAATGCCATGTATTCTTTGATGAGGTTGTATATTTTTGGAAGAATGTAGATTAAGGGATACATACAGAGCACTCCTCCTATGATCCCAAAGAAACAGCCGATAATACTGAGTTTTACTGCCATTAATCCGTTTCCTGCAATAAGATAGCGATGCCCTGGAAGTACGCTTAATGCTGTTTCTGGATTTGGACAACCTAAGAAAATGCTTGGGAGAATTTCTAAAAATATATGGGTGACAGAGAGTGCGACAATGAAAACGCAGAGCGTTATTGGTTCTGCGTATTGTAGAAGTGTTGCTGCTATGGTAACGAGAAGCGTGACGACTAGATTGACGTGGATTCCTGGAGCAAGACCTGTTCCAATGCCACAGATAATTCCTGCTGTTATTGCAATGATAAGTTCTATGAAAAGTTCCATTGCTTTTCTTAGAACTTTAGTTAATAAATCTCTATCTTCTGTTTTTCCGAATATCTTTCGGACTATCCGAAAAAAACCTAGAATTTCTGGGAATTTTTTCGGCAAAATTGTTTTTTTCCGAAAATCTTTCAGTTATACCGAATGCCCTTTATGAATGTTCCAGCAACACTGCCGGGGAAGGTCACTCCTTCAAATGGAGACCATCCTGCTTTTGTTTTTAGGTCTTCTCGTCGCACTGTTGTTGGTTTTGTTGTATCGAGAAGCGTCAGTGATCCATAATATCCTACTTCTATTCTTCCAAACTTCCCTGGTCCTACATGCAGTTGGTTGACAAAATTACCTGGATTTTCTGCGCAAACTCGCGCAATGTCTTGTGGCATAAATCCATGCTCTTTCATGAGCCATGTAGCGATAAGACCATAAGTGTCTAATTGCGGTGTTCCTGATGTACTGTCTTTACATGCAAGTTCTCTACATCGTTCTACATTAGTCTCTTTCAGATGCTTGTAATATTGTTCAGGAGTCATTCCCAATTGTTCTTGCTCTTCTGTTTTGAACTGCTTAAACTTTTCTTCTAATGTGTGTGGCGCGTGATCTGTCGCAAGATACTGTATGAATCCACTTTTGAGTGCCTCAATCAACGCAAGTCTGTGTTCTCTTCCTTGCAATGCGGGGTTCATTTGTACATACGGCCAGAGTTCTGGTTTTTCTTTCAGCATATCTGCGTCATAGAAGAGATGAAGTGGAGAAACTTCTAACGAAGTGTTGTATCCTCTTGCTCGATGTTTTGCAATCATGTCAAAACTTTTTCCACCAACAGGCCAATGACAGAGTTTTGCGTCAAGCTCATACTCTTCGATAATTTGTAGAACATATTCTAGTGCTTTTTCTACGCACTCTACTGGTCTTCTTGCTGCGTGTGTTGGTTGTGTTTTGTTTGCTTCTAGAATATCAAAATCTTCTACATGAACGCTGACTCTTTTTCTTCTATAATATTGGAGTCTATTTCTTAATTCTTCTTTGTTTCTAAAAAAAAGCGTTCCCACAGATGGGCCTGTAAACACTTTGTACGCGGCTTCTTCTTCTAATGGTCTTGTCTCTGGACCAATTCCTACATAATGGAACATGGTGACTTCGTACCCATTGCAGCGGTGCTGATGCCAGCGAAATTGCGGAGAAGTGATCAGTGGCGCAGGGGTGTTTGGCATGTCACTTGTATGAACGACACCTCCATGAAGTGCTGCTGCGTTGACAGTTGCGTAGTCTTCTTTGTAGCATTGCTTTCCTGTTTCATCTTCTCGCGCGTGAATATGGATGTCTCCAAATCCAGGAAATATAAGAACGCTTTCGGGAAATATATAGTTAGGATTTCCGATTGATCTTTTTTTGAAGAGTCCTGCGCCTTTCTCTACTCTTGTAATAAGTCCTGTTTCTTGATCAATTGCAATTTGTCCAGAGAATACGTTGTCATGTCCTACTATTTGCCCTTCAATGACAATATTATTTACCATCTTTTTTGGTGTTTTTTTAGGAATTATAAAGCTATTCTTTCCTCTTTTCTATCCTATTCTTTTTTTTCAAATTCGTTTTTGAGAATACTGTACATCCTCAGATTTCCGTATTGGTTGAGGCCATTTAACGCTGCCATTCGTTGTGTTCCTTCGTAGATAAATCCGCATTTTTTAATTACTGTTTGCGATGGGATGTTTTGCTCTAATGCAGTTATGTCTATGCGCACGACGCCCTTTCTTCTGAAGCCATACTCCATCATCTTTTTTACTGCTTCAGTCATATATCCTTTATTTCGATAGTCTCTCCCTAGCCAATATCCTATTGCTCCGCTATTACTTCTTTTTCTGTACAGAAAATTAATGGATCCCATAACCTCTCCTGTTTTGTTTTTTATGATGAAAATACTATCATCATTTCTCTTTCCTTCTTGATAATATTCTCTTATCTTCTTTTTTGTTATGGGAAATGGAATTGTTGTCCAACTCGAGAGTTCTTTATTTTCTTCTTTAATGATCTTGTACACTGCATTCACGTATTTTGGATGGACGGGAACAAGTTCTAGGTTTTTTGTTCTTATTTTCATTGCGGTTCTGCTGTTTTTTAGAAGGATTCTATATTAATGTTTTGAAAAAGAGAAAAAAAATCAAAAGTGTGTTTACAGTTGGACTTTCTCATTCATTCTCTGTAATGCACGGACAGCTGCTCCTGCGTAGTCGTTAGGGTTTCCCTCTTTTTCGTATGCCCAATTAATGTCTGAGGACGCATTTATTCGGTGAATTCTTAGATCTGTACCGCTTCTTCTTAACGCAGCAACAACTTCTTCTAAGCTTCCTCCCTGTTTTCCGATTCCTGGAATAAGGAAAGGAATTTCTACTCCGCAACTCACATAAAATCTACTTACTTCTTCTAATTCTTCTGTGCCGCCTGTACCGCCAAACACTGCGCCTATGCCTTTTTTGTACCATGGCTTCCCTATGAGTTCTGCGACATGTCTGTATGTGCCATTGATATCTTGGATATCTTTTCTTCCAGGATTTGACGTTCGCAAAAGAATATAGACTCCTTTTCCGGTGTCACAGTAGTTTACAAAAGGCATTATGGAGTCTTCTCCCATGTATGGCGCAATAGTAATTGCGTTAAAGTTCCATTCCTCTGGATGGAACAGCGCTTCTGCATACGCTTCACTTGACGCGCCGATGTCTCCTCGTTTCGCGTCTCCGATAATGGGAATATTTAGTCTTCTGCACTCTGCATTGATTGCATCCAATGCTTCCAATAATCTGTATCGCTTTCTTCCTCTTTCAAAATAGGCGAGATTTGGTTTTACTGCCGCAGGGAAAATTCCTTGTCTTTCACATTCTTGTAAAATGTTGATATAAAATTCTGTTACTGCTTTTTGCACATCTTTGTCTTCTAATTTTTGATTTGGCTGCACTTTTGCTATCTTGTCCAGTTGTGGATCAATGCCCATGCAGATGATGGATCCTGTTTCATCTGCACGCTGTTTCAGCTGGTCAAGGTAGTTCATTGTCATTGTTTCACCTTTTATTCAAAGCCGTGTCTTGCTGCCCATCCTGCTTGATCTTGTTTCCAGTCATCAATAATTGCTCTTTGATTCTCGCTCATTCTCTCAAGTCTAATCGCTTCTTTCACTAAATCTTGTAATCGTGTTTGTGTGTAAAGCTTGCATTTTGCTGCTTCGAATGCTTCTTGCGCACTTAACATTTCATATGTGGTGATTGCTAGACAATATTCTACAATCCCTCCAGCATTTCGTACTGCTTCAATTGCTTTAATGCTGCTTCCTCCAGTACTAATATGGTCTTCAATAACTAATGCACGTTGTCCTGGCTCCAATTTTCCTTCTATTTGGTTTTCCTTTCCATGTCCTTTTGCTTTGTCTCTTATATAGATGAATGGTGCATCAAGCTTATCTGCAATTATGCTTCCCCAAGGAATTCCTGCAGTTGCAACACCTGCAATTACATCATATGTAATTCCTTCTCTTTCAATTGTTTCGAGAAATCTGTGTACAACTATCTGTCTTTTATCTGGAAATGAGAGCACTCGGCGATTGTCACAATAAATTGGGCTCTTTAACCCAGATGCGTATGTAAATGGTTGTGATGGTCTTATCATCACTGCTTCTGTTTCTAACAATACTTGTGCTATGTATGCTTCTGTTGTTCCTACCATTGTTTCACCTTCTTACAAAATCTTTAATTTTCCTTTCGCGTCATCAATACTCGCGTATCCTTTCTTCTCTAAACATACTCTTAATTCATTATCCAATCGCTCAAAACATGCTGGACCTTCTTTTTGCAGTGTTGTGCCGATTTGCACTGCACTTGCTCCTGCCAACAAGAATTCAAACGCGTCAATTCCTGTTTGAATTCCTCCAACACCAATGATGTCTATGTCTGCTCTGAGGAGCTCTCTAAATTTTTTCACATTTGCGAGTGCAATTGGTTTGATGTATTGTCCTCCAAGACCGCCGAAACCTCCTTTTGGCTTGATCACGACTGTTTCTGTTTCTGGATCGATAAATAATGCGTTACCGACGGAATTAATGCAGACAACGAATTTGATGTTGTGCTTATTTAGTATTGCTGCCATTTGTTCAAAGTGCACAAAATCAAAATATGGAGATAGTTTGACGCCAAGCGGCTTTTTGCTGATCTTTGTGATTTCCCGCAGCACTACTTCTGTTTGTTCGAAATCATAACATACTTGTGGTTTTCCTACAATATTTGGGCATGAGAGATTTAATTCATACGCATCAATTTCTGGAATGGTGTTGAAGTGATTGATGATTTTTATATTGTCTTCTAGCTTTAATCCAGACACACTGACAAAGTATGGCTTCTTGAATTTGTTTTTTAGAATTGGAGCGAATTCTCCATATGTTATGTAGCCGAGATTCGGCAAACCCATGGAGTTTATTGAGCCGAGATTGAGTTCTTTGTATCGGGGTTCGGGATTTCCTTCTCGTGGTTCATATGTGCAAGATTTTGAGAGAATGACTGCGCTTTTTGACGCGCCTAGTGCTTCCAAATGTTCGATTGTTGTGCATTTTGGACCAGACGCGTTGAAGAAATAGGTTTCCAGTGGAATTCCTCCAATGGTTGTTTTCAGGTTCGTCATTAAAAAAGAAGGAGAGGAATTCAGGTTTTAAATGGGTTGTGTTTTTTAGAGTGGGCATTCATTATTATACATTGTTTTGTCAATTTCATAAGTAATGGTAATCTCTGTTCCATTCGCTAGATTTTCTTGATATGGATAGGAAACTACTCCATCACTGTAGGTGCATGCACTTGTTGCTAATTCCTCACCAATGTATACTGTTATTGCGTCTGGTTCTGGAACATACGTCAATCTCCATCCCATTTCTTCAGGTTCAGGAATTGTTGGAACTTCTGGATCTTTCCATACATCATAAGAACTGCAAAGATCATTTGCTGCCGTCATAATATGCCGCAAGTTGCTCTGCTCTATATCCTAACTGATTTGCTTCTACCATAAGGTCGCAGAGATATTCTGTAGAAGGATTTATTGCTGCTGTCCAATACATTTCTTTTGTTTCTGGGTTGTATACGCTTTCTATATCCTCAATAAATTGGTCTACTGCTGCGTTATCTCCTTCTGTGTCAAAAGAAAATGTACTATAACTTTGATCATCTTCATCACTAAACATCATCATGGAGATTGCGCATTGCTCTCGCATCCATGCTGCTGCATGTTCACTTTTTATGTAGGTCAGTAGTGCTTCGAGTGGTGCTTCTACTGTTCCTGCGGCTGCTTCAAGATTCCATGTTGCTGTTGCTGCTGTTGTTTCTGTTACAGGTGTGTTTGTATACGCTCCACCTGCTGTAGAAATAACCATCATTGTTGGATTTGGATATAATTCCAGTCTATTCTGTGTGAATGTTGTCAGATACGTTTGCACTCCTTCTATTTCATTATTTTCTGGATCATTCATCATTGAGCCTGATGTATCAACAACTGCAAGAATATCTATACACGTTTCAGGAACGTGATTTATTGTAAAATGGTCTCTGTAGACGCAGGGTTCTTCAATTTCTGGCTGTGTTTCTTCTTCAGTATATGTTGGTTCTCCTGATTCTCTCTTTACGGGACTTGGATTATAGTCCATACATCCAGCTACGATGCTTAGGCAGAGTATTTTTTCTAAGGTCATTCTTTGAGAAGAAGTATTTATTTATATATACTCTTTGACATATTCTTTAGATAAGGTCTTTTATTTTCTCTAACACTTCTCTATCATGATCCACTATTTTGAGCTCTTTTGTTTCTGCAACTGTTTTCCATCCCATTGCTTTTCCTTCTCGAAGAATAAGTTGCTTCTTTGAGTTATATTCTTCTACAAAAACATATTTTCTCCCATGAGTATCAGATCCTTGAAACTCTTGTATGAAAACAAGTTTTGGACCTTCTAGAATATATTCTAACTCTTCTCCTGCTTCTCTTTTTACTGCCTCTTCTGGAGTCTCTCCTGCTTCTATGCCTCCTCCAAAAAATGCCCAATAATTAGGAAGTCTTTTTGCAGTTTCTGATCTGTACTGTAATAGGATTCTTTTTTCTTTGTCAAACAATACTATGAGCGCAACGTCCCTTCGCATCATCACATACTCCTCAATCTACTAATCCTATCATTAATATCAGGATGTGTTGCAAACAATCCTGTGACCAGTCCTTTTGTTTTTCTAAATGGACTCGAAATAAATAAATGTGCTGTAGCTTTATTCGCTTTATCCACAAGCGGATCTGGATCTCCTTTGATCTTTTCGAGCGCGCTTGCAAGTCCTTCGGGATTTCTTGTGAGTAACGCGCCATTCGCGTCTGCAAGATACTCTCGTCTTCTGCTTACTGCTAACTTAATCATCTCTCCAATAATTGGAGCGAGAATTGCAAGCACAAACGCAACAACAATGAAAATAATTACTAATTGGTTTCCTTCTCTTCGCTCATTGCTTCCGCCGCCCCACAAAAAGGTTCTGAAAATAAAGTCGCTGAGAAGAATGGTGATTCCTACGAGGACTGCGGTGATCAGCATGACGCGAATATCATAATTTTTGATATGCGACATTTCATGCCCAATAACTCCTTCTAACTCTAGTCTGTTGAGTTTATTGAGTAATCCTGTGGTGACTGTAATTGACGCGTTTTTTGGGTCTGTTCCTGTCGCAAATGCGTTTAATGCGGTGTCATCAATGACATAACATTTTGGCGTAGGAATGCCTGCCGCAATAGATAAGCCTTCTACTGTGTGGAAGAGATGAGGAAATTCTCGTTTGGTGACTTCTCTTGCTCCTGTTGTTTTGAGGATAATAT
Organism: uncultured Methanosarcinales archaeon; assembly: GCA_964385055.1. Classification (GTDB taxonomy): domain Archaea; phylum Nanobdellota; class Nanobdellia; order Woesearchaeales; family DSVV01; genus JACRPI01. Next base: position 44,977 of record CAYLMH010000006.1, on the reverse strand, counting down.
TGCTGCCTTGCGCGTACATGATGATGGTGTAGAAAATTGCACCAAACACTGCGGCACCAAACCCAAAGATTGGTGTGCCATAGAGAATTCCTAAGAAATATCCTAGTATCGCGATGATGAAAATGAAGATGGACATAATAAGGTATGTCTTTATTTTATTCCATCGTACTTCTTCATGAATATTACGTTTGGTTTCCATTTTATTTCCTTTATTTGTGTAATTTTGCTGCTGAGCGATTATGATTATAAAACATAAAAAAAGAAAAAATTAAAATTGTACTTTGATATTCTTGCGTTCTTCTTCTGGAACAGGATACATCTCTTTTTCCTTGAATCCAAATGATTTTGCAATCATGTTTGTCGGAACAGTTTCCACTTTGTTATTGTATTCCAAAACCATGTCATTGTAATGCTGTCGTGCATACGCAATCTTGCTTTCTGTGCCTGATAATTCTTCCTGTAATTGAAGGAAATTCTCATTTGCCTGCAATTTTGGATAATTTTCAGAAACTGCAAAGAGTGTTTTGAGTGTGCCTTCAAGCATGTTTTCTGCTTTTGCTTTGTCTTTGACAGAACTTGCGCCCATAAACGCTGTTCGCGCTTTTGTACATTCTTCAAGCACTCCTTTTTCATGCTTTGCATAGCCTTTGACTGTTTCAATGAGATTTGGGATTAAGTCAAATCTTCGTTTTAACTGAACGTCAATTTGCGCCCATGCGTTGTCAATTTGGTTTTGTAGTCTTACAAGACCATTGTACATGACAATTCCTATAATGAGCAGCACTGCTGCGACAATTCCTACGATAAGCCATACCATTGTTGATCACCTGTTGATTTTAGTGTGTAGCATATTCTAAGCTTTAAAGCTTATGGATTTTTGCTTCTAAATGAATCTTAAATCTGTAATCCGAACGTAAAAGAAGTTCTTGTTTCATATCCCGCAGGGATCACAACGCGATGGGATGTTTCAGCTATTTTTGGTTCAATACTATTCTTTCTTAGATATCCAATCATTTTCTCCCCAAAACCAATGACTTCTACGTTTGGCTTTGTAGCAATTACATACTTCTCCCGGGTAATTGGTGATTCCACTTCTATAACTCCTTCTTCTCCATTTCTCATTGCCAGTACCGCTGTGGTATCTGTGTGCCAAGGGAGCTTCCATTCTTTTCTTTGTTGAGATAAATTTCTATAAAAATACATATCAAGTGTTGGAAGATATCTTTTGGGGCGCGGTATTCCATGATGTTCTGCTATTGCTTTTATCGTTTGAGAAGGTCCAACAATATATTGTAGCATCAGCTCTCTTAAAATTCTTTCTAGCTCTAACTCGTTTGGTCTTGCTTGTTCACGATAACCCCAACACACTTGCCATCTTTTTACTTTCTGATCTTCTACTTCTTGTTCTAAGTCAAGGCTTCTTGTGTGAAAATCTTCTGTTATTCTTTCAAAAGGGTGCGCAAAGTTGTTTGTTCTTTGTCTGACATACTCTGGAATTCTGTCCCTAATTATTTTTCCTATTCTTGGATCAACTGCATCCTCTAGTACTATAAACCCCAATTCTAAATACATTTGTATTATTCCTTTTTTGTCTCTTCTATCAACAGGCGTTATTGTCATTTCTTAAAGAAAGGAGTGTTGTTTTTTAAAGGTAATCTGGAATTTTCTCTCCATTAAGAGAAGAATAGAACTACAGTTTTCTTTCTTTCACACCAGAATATGCTGTTTCTTTATCTTCTAATCTTCTAAACGGTTTCTCTTTGCACGCTTCTTCATGAACATGCGCAATAATACTTGCGGTTCTTGGTAAAATGAAAAATCCTCTTCCAATCTTCCAGTCAAAACCCATTTCGAGCATCACTGCCGCAATCGCGCCATCAATGTTGATGCAGAGTTTTTTCCCTTTCTTCTTTTCTAAATATGATTCTACTTTTTGCACTGTTTCAATATATTTTCCTGCATAGCCTGCTTTCTTTGCTTGTTGAAAAATCGCTTGCGCTCGTGGATCATGGTCTGTGTAGATTTTGTGGCCAAACCCTGGAATACGTTGCTTTCTTTCCATCATATTGTCCACAATATGCTTCGCGATCTCTTCTGCTGATTTGTTTTTCATTTCTTCATCGATATGCGAATGAAGGAGTTGCGCGCATTGTTCCATCGCGCCGCCATGATGCTGACCAATCGCGAGAATGCCTGCTGCAACTGCGCTGTTCATTTGCCCTGAACCAGAATATGCGATTCGCGCTGCGGTAATTGATGGAGGGGTGATGCCGTGCTCCATTGCGCTGATAAGAATTGTGTTGAACAATGCTTCTTCTTTTTTATTTGGAAATTCTCCTTTCCAAAGCAACCAGATTGCCTGAGTGAAATTGCATTTGGTCATCAGGTCTTCAACATTATAGCCTCTGATGAGTGTTTTTTCCTCTGTCGCAACACTGATAGATGTTTTCCAGCCTTGTTCCATTGTATTTGTTAAGAATTGGTTGTTTATATTGCTTGTGGAAGAATGTTATCTAAGAAGTTCTTTCACTTTCTCCACAATCTCATGATGCACTTCAACGACATGAACGCCTGCGGAACTTAATGCAGCGACTTTTGCCGCTCGCGTTCCTTTGCCTTCTTCAATGATCGCCCCTGCATGCCCCAATGTTGTTGAAGGGAGCATCTCTGCAAACTTTCCAGAAATAAACGCAACCACTGGTTTTGAATAGTTTGTTTGTTTGATATATTCTGCAGCGTCTTCTTCTGCTGTTCCACCAATTTCTCCAAATAGAACAATCACTCTTGTTTCTTCATCGCTTTTGAACATTTCCAATAGTTCCACGTAATTGGTGCCCATGATAACATCTGCGCCACAGCCGACGACTGTTGATTGTCCAATTCCTGCTTTTGTCAAAATAGACGCTGTTTCTGAAGACATGCCGCCGCTCTTTGAAATGATTCCTACATTTCCTTTACTGAACTGTTCACTTGTTAATCCACCAATCATTCCGACTTTTGCAATTCCAGGACTGATTATTCCAATGGATGTTGGACCAATAATTGTTGCATGGTATTTTTTTGCTAGCGCGACACAATATGCTGTATCTTTGATAGGAATATTTTCTGTAATGACATTAATGAGCTTGATGTTTGCTTCGAGCGCTTCAATCACTGCGTCTTTCGCTCCTTTTGCGGGGACGATAATTATGGAGATGGTGATGTCTGGATGTGCCTGCATTGCTTCTTTGCAACTATTGTAGACAGGAACTCCTTCTACTATTTCTCCTCCTTTTCCTGGACGGACTCCTGCAACGACATTTGTTTTGTAGGATTGCATAAACTGCGTTGCTCGAATTCCTTCTTTTCCAGTTATTCCCTGCACAAGGACTTTTGTTTTTTCGTTGATTAGTATACTCATTTTTTTTCCTCTTTGTTTTTTAGTATGTATTTTATTTTTTTACTAATAAATACCCCATTCCCACTTAATGTGGGAATGGGTCCCCCTGACATTTTTGCCTTTGCAGGTGCGTGTTTTTTCTTTACTTTGCGTTTTTTTATTTTTCTATCTTTTTTCTAGCAAGCACAGCGTCTTCTTTCTTTTATTTTCTCAGCCATTCGTTTCGCTGCAACAGTGATAGGTGTTTCATCCCCATACCATTCCATGTCTAAACAGAGTTCTTTTGCTGTTTGTTCTACTAATTCTTTTGCTTCTTTATCTCCTGGGCCTGCGCGTCTGAAGACAATAGGATATTCAGGTTTTATTTCTTTGATGACTTTGATTATTGCTGCAATTGTCTCATGAATTTGTGTAAAGTTTGCTTTTGCTCCGACGACAAATAATCCCTTGAGATTTGGATTACTCATCACAACTCTTGTTAATGCTTCAACTTTTTCTGGACTTGGATTTCCGCTGTATTCTGTATAATTCGCTGGCTTTTGATTGTAGCTGATCAATGCATCTACGGCAGTAATACTTGCGCCGCCACCTGACGCGAGAATGCCAACGTCTCCTTCTAGTTCAATGTATGTTTTTCCCGCAATTCCTCTGTGGTCGAGTTCGTTGACCTTGTTTGCCGCGATTTCTGCTTCTGTTTTTTCTCTGCCTATTCCCACTCGTTGAGGGAATTGAATATTTTGTCTGAACAACGCATCGTCGTCAAGAATTATTTTTGCGTCTGCCGCGATCAGCTCATGGCTCTCTGTTTCAATGAGTGGATTTATTTCAAGTAGTTTCATGTCTCTGTTTATGAATGTCAGGTAGATTTTTTCGAGGAGCTGGATCATGTTGATATTGGTTATTCCTGCTTTGTGAAGGATGTGCTTTGCTTCATGTTCTGTGATGCCATTGAGGATGTTTATTTGTTCCACAATCACTTTGCTTGGATGGATATTTTTTGTTTCTTCAATATCTACTCCTCCATGGCTGCTTGCGATAATCACCGGATTTCTTGTTTTTGTGTCATAGGTTATTGCGAGATAGAACTCGTTTTTTATTTTGCACTTTGTTTCGATGAGGAGTTTTTTTACTGTTTCAAAGCCATGGTGTTTGTTCAGGAGTTGTTTTGTTGTTGTTTGAATCTCTTCTTTTGTTTTTGCGGATTTGATAAGTCCTGCTTTTCCTCGTTTGCCTTCTAATGTCTGCGCTTTGATCACTACTTCGCCTACAGGTTCTTGGATTTCTCCTGCATTTTCAATTACGTATCCGCTTGGAACAGTGATTCCTGCTTCTTTGAGAAGTTGTTTTCCCTCGAATTCGTAGAGTTTCATGAAGAATTGATGAGTCTCTGGTATTTTAAAGGTTGTGGAAGTTGGAGTGAGAAGTATAAACATATCAACAGTTCTTTGAGTTCTATGTAAAATTAGTGATTAGCTTTTTTCTTTCTCCTATTCTTTCTAGTCTTGCTCTATTCCAAAAGCTCTTTTATCCATATCGTCCCAATGCGTGAATGTCATTGTATCTTCCTCACGATTCCTTTTTCTGCGTCTACTTCAACCATATCTCCATCTTTCAGAATCTTGGTTGCGATTTTTGTGCCAACAATACATGGCTTCTTCATCTCTCGCGAAACGATCGCTGCATGGCTGATGATGCCTCCTTCATTGGTGACAAACGCTGCAGCTTTCTGCATGGCAGGAAGATATGTAGGATGTGTGGTGTTTGCGACCAAAATATCGCCAATCTCTACATTTTTGACATCATGGTACGATCGCACAATTTTGACTTTGCCTGTTATTTTTCCTTTAAACGCAACAAGACCTTTTACAATTTCATTTTTTCCTTTATTTTCTATCTCCTCTATTATTTTGCGATACTTTTCAGGTATGTTTTTGTCTATAACTGTTATTTTCAGCTCTTCTCCCAAACACGTAATAATGCATGGCTTTTCTTTTCTTGCAGCAATTATTTTGCTTGGATTGTTTTCTTTTTTTAATGCAGCTTCTATCTCATCTAATGTGAGATATCCCACTTCTTCATATTTTACTTTCCATGCTTTCGCTATTTCTTCAAACAAAAAGGTCCATGAATAGCAATGCGTTCTTCTTAGATCATCTCTCCAGTCTTTGAAGAAAATAATGTATGGCGCAAGTTCTAAGAACTTTTTTTCTTCAGGAGTTGGATTAAGGAGAGCAAATAGTTGTTTTTGAGTGAGTGCTTTTGTATTGTTGTGATCTTGAGCGGTGATATTTCTTACCCACGATTCATCAAGAGATCTATACCACACTACAGACCAGCTTCTCAGGAATTGATATTCTTCTGCTATCTTTTTTGGAGAAATACCTTTGCTTATCTTTTCTTGTATCTCATGAAGCGCAGTGTTTTTCCACGGTTTGTACGCTGCGGTGAGAATTTCATCTTGCCTGTTTTCTCCTTTATTTCTCTTGATCATCCCATTCAAAAGCTGTTCAAAGTCTGCCTGCCATGCTTCAATTGCAAGCCAAGAGAAAATACTATACACATAGTTGATTTGCATGAACTGTTCTCTGAACTCACGAAACGCTTCCTGCGTCTCCGCTCTCTTCTCTTTTTTCAACTTCTCTGTTGTTTTCTGTATATTTTTCAGGAGGATTTGTCCTTCTTTCTCGTATTTCTGAATCTGTTCTGGACTATTGAAGTATTTTTTGTACAGAAATCTTCCTACTTCTTTTTGATCTACTCCAATATAATGCGTGAAATTCTTGCTCTGGAAATATGTGAAAAATAACTCTTCTTTTTTCTGTGCAAATTGCCAGACCGCATCGTAAAAGACAATGTCTAAGCCAGAGATCGTTGTGATATCCACGCCTTCTCTTGCTAAAAGCTTTTGCCACGTCATTGTATCTTCCTCACAATCCCTTTTTCAGCATCCACTTCTACGAGATCTCCATCTTTGAGAATCTTTGTTGCGATCTTTGTGCCGATGATAGTGGGGATTTTCATCTCTCTTGCAATGGATGCTGCATGACAAATAATGCCTCCTTCATCCGTGACTATTGCTGCGACTTTCTCTAAATAAGAAACATACGTGACAGAGGTCATTGGTGTGATTAAAATAGCTCCTTGCTTTATTTTCTTGAGCTCTGCATGGGTTTCTACTTTACAAACAATCCCCTGAACTTTTCCAGGATATGCTGTTTGACCTTTGATCTCTCTCAGTTCTTTTGTGTTTGGTTGCAATGTTTCATAGATTTTCTCTGCGTCTTTGCCGACAATATATCTTGCTTTTTTGTTTTCTACAATAAGCACGCTGAGTTTTTTTCTTTCTTTCAATGTCTTTTCATCTACTGTTGCTTTTTCTTTCTTTAGCGATTCCTTTATTTCTTCAGGAAACATAAAAGAAACAAGAGCAGGGGCAATGTTTAGTGTCTTTCCTATCTTCGTAAAAAGTCCACCATATTCTTGATGATAAAAAGCATACAGTGTTTCTGCCATTTTATTTCGAATCTTTGCAATTTCTTCAAACATAGTCTTTGCTTCTTCTGGAACAGGACCAGCCTGTTCAAAATATAAGGTGAAATTCATTATTGACAATAACACATACTCTGCGGCATATGCTTTTTCATACAGCTGTTCCAGCTCCTTCCCTGTGCATTGTTTTTTACATTGTTTTGTGATCTCTGTTACCATTGTTTCATATTGTTCTCTTCCTTGTTCTGTCTTTTCTTTTAAACTCTGAAGAAATCTTTTGTTTTTCACCTTTTCTCTGAAAAAATTATATAACTCTTGGTCATTTTCTTTTGATCTATACGAAATGAAAATAGTGTCTTTCAAAACATAAAGAAATTCTTTGTCTCCCCATCCCAAAACTTTTTCCATCCCTGCGGTATACGCATCTTTTAGAACAAAGACAATATGTGCTGGAAATTCCCTCTGTACTTTATAGAGCCATTTCATGGGTATTGTTATCTTCTCATTTCTTTAATACTTTTCCTTTATCGCACCAAAACCATTAAATATTGCTCTTTCCAAAATCCATCCATGCAGCTCTCTCCAGAACAACAAAAGGCAATTGACAGCCAAAAAGCACAATGTCCTTTTTGCAAAATTGTCAAAGGAGAAATTCCCAGCAAAAAAGTCTACGAAGATGACCAACTCCTCGCAATTCTTGATATCAACCCCGCCGCGAAAGGACATCTTCTCATTATGCCTAAAGAACATTATCCTATCATGCCATTAATTCCTCCTCCTCTTTTTGAACATCTTTTTACGCGAACAAAACAGCTTTCTGCTGCGATGAAAGAAGGAATGCTCCTTTTTGGCAACACGCTTTTCATCGCAAACGGCTACGCTGCGGGACAACAGAGCAGTCACTTTATGCTGCATCTTATTCCTCGGGAAACCCCAGATGGGCTTGAATTTTTCCAACCTAAAAAAGGAATTATCGATAAAGCAAAATTGCAGGAAACATTCAATCTCTTGAAGCACAATCTTCCGATCATGCTCCGCCAGCGTTCTTCGCTTTATCCCATTCCTGGACAGGAACAATCGCGTGTTGAAGCACAGCAAACACAAGTACGTCCTCCAGTTTCGTCTGTTGAACAAGAATACTCCTCTGCTCCACAACCATCAGTACTGCAACAACCTTCGTCATCAGCTCGCTCACCTGCAGGATACACCAAAGAAACAGTCATCAAACTGGTTGAATCCAATGATCAACTCAAACAATTTGTTATTCAATATCCTGAAGAATTCAAGAAACAAGTGCAGCAAAGCAGTCGCTTGAAATCGGTGTTCGCGAACATTGATGTTGATGCTATTATCGCGCATTTTGCTCCTGCAAAGAAAGTAGAATCCAAGTACTCTATGGATGAACTTGTTGATCTGGTCAACGATAATCCAAGACTTAAAGAGTTACTTTTGAAACAGACCTTCCTTTTTACAGAAAAAATTCAGCAAGTTTCTGAACTCAAGGAAATCTTTGAAGGCGTTGATGTTGAAGCGTTAGAGCGTGCTGTGATTGCTCGCGATGTTCATCAAGAACAGGATGTGCAGGAAATTCTTGCTCCATTTAAAGAAAAGACTGCTTCTGCGACACAGTTCGCAAGCAGTCTTGTTGATTCTGAGATGCTCAAAAACCTTGCGCCACACCTCGAGATCCCTGACGCAGAAAATCCTGCGCAAATTCAGGGAGAAGATGAATCCATTCAAAAGCTTCATGCTTCTAATGAACAAGAATCATCTTCTGAGGGTGAAGAACAGCATTCTGAAGAACAACAGGAAGATCAACAAGAAGAAGCTGAAGAACAGCAGGAAAAATCTGCAAAAAAATCACTTTCAAAGAAACAGCAAGAACAGGAAGAACCAAAGGAACAACAAGAAGGAGCAGATCTTGATCTGATTTCTCGACTTCATCGGGAAATGTTACAACGACGATGACCTGCCCTCTTTGCTCCATTAGCCAGAAACATGTTGCTGCACAAATAGTTTATGAAGACGCAGTTTGTCTTGCGTATCTTCCTAGTGACGCTGCTGCAGTAGGGCATATTCATGTTATTCCTAAAGATCACGTTGAGACTCTGGAACAACTTCCTGATCCTCTCGCGAGCCAACTCTTTTATGTCGCAAGCTACGCAGCAAGCGCGATCTATGAAGGACTCGCATCACACGGGACAAATATTATTTGTAACAATGGCGCAGGCGCTGGCGCAAAAGGACATCTTTCTCTTCATATTATTCCTCGCTTTGAAAACGATGGTATTTCTTTGACGTGGCAGCCCAAACAACTTCCTCCTCCTGATTTTGAAGATTCATTGAAGAAAATAAAAGATAAAGCGGATTTTATCAATTACAAAGGCGCAAAGAAAGAAGCTCCTGCTCCTCAGCAAGCGCCACAACAGCAGCCTGTTGCTGTTCCTCAAGAAGCTCCTGTTGCAAAAGATGCTCCTAAAGAAATTATTGATAAAGGAGAAGAGAATTACATGGTTAAACATTTGTATAGGATACCATAGCTCTTTAGTACTTTGCTGCTCTTTCTGCTGCACTATATAATCCTGTTCTTTTTCTTAACCAATTCATATATGCTCCTAATGTTGGTGCAACAAGAGGACTCATCATAACAATATTCTCTATTCCTTGATGCACTTCCAAACCGTCTATACTTCCATTGTCTATTACACTTCCTATGGCAACTCCTATGGCATAGAAATAGGGTTGGAACGTGTTAAACGCTAAAAGTTCTGTCAAGTATTTTCTTCCCTCTGTGCTTTCATTATTTGTTCCTGTAAACCTATACACTGCATTTCTCCATTTTCCATATGGTCCTCCAGTTACACTATTCATTACTGTTGCAGATGTTCGTGATGCAATAATTCCTGCAAAATCTAAACCTGCAGACCAATCGAGTGCAGTGCCAATTACTACTGAGTAACTTACATTTCCAATGGTATCGACTATTGTCTCTTTTCTCGCTGCATTTTTTTCTGCAATTGTTTCAAGTGACTCTGTCATTCTTCTCGCTCCATCTGTCTGACTTCAAATTCACTTAGCGCATCATCAAGCGTCATATGTGTTCCATCTTGTGTTGTTTTCTCTCCTGCCGTGTATAATCCAACGCCCCTTCTTGTTCGTGTTATAGGATCGAAGTGGATGCCTGCGTTAGTAAATGCCCACGATGTTGGGGCTTCTGTTTCCAAACATGGCCCATATCGAATGGGGATTCCCCTTTCTCGTAAATCTCCATTTATCTCTTCTATTGTTTCTAAAAACGTTCTTCCTTCACTATATGGATACCTTTCAAATCCCCCATAAAAAATATTTCTCTCGTACCAATATCTTTGATTTTCTTTCACGCTTCTCACCTGTCATTACTTTTCTTCTCCAATTCTCTTATCCCATTGTGAACACGTCATATTCTTTCCTTTATTATCTTTTTTAGCTCATTATTAAAAAAAATAAGAAAAATATATAAATTTGTTATACTTTTATTGAAAATATGCAGCAAATAGATCAATTGGATAAGAATATCCTCTTTATGTTGAGTCTTAATTCTAGACAAAGCGTAAAACAGATAGCACGTCGTCTTAAAATGAAACAGGATACTGTTGCATATAGGATAAAACAGCTTGAAAAAGCAGGAGTTATTTCGGGGTATTTTACTGTTATTGATTATGCTCAACTAGGGTATTCTCTTGTTCGCCTTTATCTCAAACTGCAAAGCACTACTCCTGCTTTGGAAACTGAAATAATAAACGCTCTTGTTTCTGAACATTCTATGCTCACTGTCTATAAAACAGAAGGTGATTGGGACATTGTTATTGGTTTTCTTGCTTCTGACTTGGAGTCCTTTACTTCATGGTATACGACGTTTCTTCTCAAATATAAACCGTACATATTTAGAGATAATAAAGCTCTTTTTCTTGAATATATTCATTATCCAAAAAATTATCTGGTCAAAAAGGAACTCTATGCGCATCACTCTCTTTCTATTGGAAAAGCAACTGCTCTTTCTCTAAACAAAATTGATGCTTCTCTCCTCCGCCTTATTGCAAAAGACGCCCATTTCTCGCTCCTTTCGCTTGCAAAGGAATTGAAACTGACTCCTATGGCAGTCCATTATCGTCTCAAAATGTTAGAAAAAAGAAAAATTATTTTAGGTTATAGTGCTTTTATTGATATTTCAAAGCTTGGCTATAATTATTATAAAATTGATTTGGACATTAATGATTTAAAATCATGCTCTAAAATTCTTGAATTCCTTGCAGCGCATCCGAATGTCGTCTATGTGGATAAAACATTTGGCGGTTCTGATGTTGAGTTTGATGTGGAGTTACAAAATCAAGAAGCATTTTATACCTTTCTTAATCAGCTTAAAGAAAAATTTCCCCATATGATTAGAACATATCACTATTATCGCGCACAAAGAATTTACAAATATGAATATCTCCCGAAAATTTAGTTTAGTTTCGCAAACAATCCTTTCTTCATGGTATACTTCTTTGCCCATGCTAAAAACAATACTGCGCCCACTAACCAAAAGAGCATTGTGCCAATTAGCCAGGGAATATTTATTGTTCCTGCGCCGACTGATGCTTTCAAAATTTCAAAGCCATAATATGTTGGAAAGAAATGCGCAATCGCTTGCATTACTTCAGGAAACACATCAATAGGATAATACACTCCTGACCACAGGACAATGAGATCTGGAAGAATAAACGACACTGCAAACGCATTTTCATGATACATAAAACAGATTCCCAATGTGATTAATCCAAGAATGACTCCAAATATGCCAAGCACCAATAATCCAACAAAAATTAACGGCCAATTCACAAATGTGTGATGGAACAAAAATTTTGCAAGCAGAAAATACAGTCCAGCGACAAACGTAAACTTCAGCGTGCTGACGATGATATTTGCGACAATGGATTCTCCTAACGTTATTGGGGAAATAAGGTAATGCCCACTCATTCCAGACCAATATTGGTCCATGTAATTTTGTGAAAATTCTATCTGCGCATGATACACTGCTCTCCAGCCGGTGACGCCAAGAATGACTGTCCCTAAAATGACTTCTCCTTGATCTAGATATTTGACAAACAGCGTGAGTGAAAGGAATAAAATAAGCGGCCACAATGTAATATCAAAGAAGCGAAAGAGATTTCTTTTCATGATGATGGTGCTCTGATACATCATTCCCCAGATTCGTCGTGCGTTCATTTTCTCTTTCTCTCTGTTAATTTGATAAATGTTTCTTCTAATGTTGGTTCCATAATGGAAATACTGTATACTTTCTCTTTTCTTTCTGCAAGTTTGTTCATTATATGCTTTATGTGTTTGTACTCCTTGACATAAATAATGCAACTATTACTCATGATTTTTACTTCAAGGGTGTACTGCTCTTTTTCGAAGACATTTTTTATTGTCTTTGGATCTTCACATTCTATTTCAATTCCATTTCTTTCGATCACTAATTTCTTAATCTCTTTGATTGTTCCTTCTGCAACGAGTTTTCCGTTATTGATAAGCCCAATTCTATCACAAAGTTCTTCTACTTCCATCATATTGTGGGTCGTCAAAAGAATGGTATATCCTTGTGTTCGTAATTCTTTGATGAGTGCTCTGATTTTAATTGCTATTTCAATGTCAAGCCCTACTGTTGGTTCGTCCATTAAGAGTAACTTTGGTTTTGAGAGCAGTGCTTTCGCGAGTAATGCCCGCTGCTTATAGCCAGAAGAAAGTTCGTTGAGTTGTGTGCTTCTTTTGTCTTTGAGCTCTACTCGCTTGAGCACACTTTCTCTTTCTTTTTGCCAGTCTTTGACATTGTAAAGATGCGCATATACTTGGAGAAATTCATCAACAGATAAAGAACTATTCACGTGACTAAACCCAGGAACAACATTGAGTATTTGTTTTATCTTTTGTGACTCTTTGTCAATGCTGTAATCGAAGACGGTAATTGTTCCTGTATCTTTTGCGAGCAATCCCGCGATAAGGCTGATTAATGTTGTTTTTCCTGCGCCATTTGGTCCAAGAAGCCCGTAAATCTCTCCTTCTTTTATGCTGAATGAAACATTGTTTAGTGTTTGCTTCTTTGCTCCTGGAAATATTTTGCTGACATTTTCTATGTGGAGTGCGTTCATGAATTTCTTGTTCTTTTTGTGGTATAAATTGCTTTGCTTTTTTTAATTATTTATTTGCGCAAAAACAACAACAACAATGGCACAGACGGCCAACTTTTTGGCTCTTCTCCATATCACAAGCCAAAAAGCTTGTCCTACTTCGCAAACGAGAACCCTAGCCCTCACTTCGTTCAGGCATAGGAACCTCGTTTGCTTCGTCTGGCCATGTTGTTGTTCATTTTAAACGCAAAGCGTTTATAATGCATTACGGAGCTTGCTCCGAAATGTTTGTACGAAAAAGATTATGAAGTGCTTGTTTAGAATCGCCCTATTGCTTTTGAATCCCTAATCTATTTTTATGAGAATCAAAAAGAATATTCTTAAGGAGTTAACAGAAATATTGTTCTGTTACGATACTAAAGGATTACTTTTCTAGAAAATGTATGAAATTATCGTTATAACCACTGCGCCTGCAAGCGGGATCCACAAATTATCGTCTATCTTGTATTTCCCCAGCTTCCATTCGATTGCTTCCGCGTTCATTATGACTAACGCTGCGCCAAACGCTGTTGCTGCTGGGATGAAAATCACTGCGCCTGCAAACGCTGCCATAATTCCTGCGATTATTCCTTCTGCTTTCTTTTTCTTGTTTAACGGATGTTTTATTTTCCCATAAAATCGTCCTACCCAATGCGAAACACTGTCTCCTAACGCGAGCATGAGGATAGCTGCATATGCTGTTTCTGTGTTGAAAAATAAAACGGTAAAAAAACATCCCCACGCATACGATAATGCGCCATGACCTTCTTTCGCATGCTCTCGTTCAAAATGATGAAAAAACCACGTGAATATTTTGCTCGCTCCTTTTTCCCAAGTGAAGTAAATTACTGTGCCTGTAATATTGATGATGAAGAAAAGCCACAATGGAAGTATTTCAAAGTACAGGAGGAGGACTAGCAAGATTCCAATTCCTGCATGAAATGCTTGTCGCTTGAGTTCCAGAATTTTCTGTGGGTTTATTTCTTTCATTCTCTTTCTTTGCTTCCTTTATTTTTTCTCTTTTATTATTCTATTCTCTCTTGTTATCCTATTCTTTTTACTTTATGATTGTCCACTTTCTTGCTTTTTCTTTAATTCTTTTATCTTTCAGAATTGCTTTGATCAGTTCTTCAGGTTTTTGGTATTTTCGTTTTATTTTTGCGTACAGTCGTTCTCCTTTGAAGAACGTGTCCTTATGCTTTGCGCGGAACGCCTTGACATCTTGCTGCAACTTTAATGGCGGTCCCTGCTGCTCTGTTATCGCAGAGAGTTTCTTTTCTTTTATCACTAACCACAGAAGTGCAGGCTTTTCCTGCTCTTCTTCCCAATCCCAGCCCGATTCTTCTGTATGAAACTCATTTCTTTCTAGTTCTTCTTTCATAAACTCAAAACTTTTGAAAATCTTTGTACCGATGGTGTCGAGTTTTCCGTGTGTTGGCAATGCTTTCATGATGATACATGCTGCGTCTTTTTTTGTTGCGTCCTTCTTTATTTTCGCAATGTCTGTTTTTGTGATACTCTTTCTTTTGAAAAAATCTATGCTCGGTTTTGCGAGCAACGCTGTCGCTTGATTTTTGATGGTGTAGAATTGTTCAAAACTCACTGCGGCTGCGGCGTTTCTTTCTGGCTGTACGGGATCAATGATAATAATTGCAGATTGGAGTTTGTCAGGATTCAATGCGTTCATATTTACTGGATGCGGCGTCATGTTGATAAGTTCTTTCTCCTGCCACTTTTCGATATTTTCGAGCAATGCTTTGAACGACCCATAGTACACTGTTAAAAGATCCACCACATGACCAGAAAAACCGTTCATGTAACTTTCTGCGCCATAGACTTTTTGCGCTTTGAAGAATAATTTTGTGAGCAGGATTTGGTCTCTGATTTCTTCATTAATATGTTGATTTAACCATTCGACATGGAGCGGGCTCATGTCTGTAATATTCTTTGCCATATTTTTGTTGGTGATATAAAGAACAGGAATTACTTCGTAGTGCAGATCTTTCCATTTGCCTGTGAAATAATCTCTTGAGCCATGGACTTTTTCGTATTTTAGATTCTTTATTTTCTTTAGCGCATTTTCTAACATACTTGAAAGGTCTTTTTCTTTGTATTTATCGTATTGAAATCGCACGAAAATGTCACAGTCAAAATCGTGTTTGAGGAATGTTCCTTTTGCTGCGCTGCCTCCAAGCATGACATACGCTTCAACTCCTGTGTGATCTAACGCAATTCTGATTTCATGGAGAAATCCGTCTATTTTCTTTAAGATTATATCGTGTTCTTTCCTTGATGTTTTATATTTCTTCAGAATTTCTTGCGTGACTTTGGTGAAGGTGTCTGCCATGCTCATGTTCCTCTCTTTGTTGTATATAATGTTTTCGAAGAATGATTTTATTGGGGACTTATTGAACAGCAAAAACAACAACAACGATGGCGGCCTACGGACAAAATTCTGCGAATTTTGCCCTACGCGACACCCCGAAGGGGCCAACCCCCGTCGCGTCGGCGCCATGTTGTTGTTTTTGCTTCTTCTTATTATTTCATAAGATAATCTTTATATTCAGTCTCGTTCTATCTTCCTTCATGAAGAAAAAACTGAGCGCATTACAGAAAAAATATTCTGAAATGACGACAGTGCAGCAGAAATTTATTCGTTATGTGGTGATCATCAAAATTGCAATCTTCTTTCTCTGCGCTGCGTTGCTTGTCTTAGCATGGCGCTTGCTCTTTGCGAAGAATTAGTTTTGTTTTATTTAATGAAGAGTAATGGATCCTGCACTGCCTCGATTTTACACTTCGGACACTTTGTCGGCGCTTTGAGCTTTGTTCGATCTTTCAACTGAAATCCACAACCATCACAAGTTGCAGGAATCATCTCTATTTTCTTTGGTCGAATTGCTCGCTTGATCAGTTCTAAATCTTTCATTATATCTGCTGCTTCTACTTTGAAATAGTTGGCGAGTTTATAGGCTGACCACGGCTCTAATTCAAGTAGTTCTTTTATTTTATATTGCCTGTATTCGAGCATGCTAATTACGCTGTTTCTTTAGTGATGACAAACATGATGATATTTTCCAATTCTTTCGCCAATTGGAAGCGAGATCGTGTATGGTACTCACTTTGTTCGACCATACACTTAGATATTGCTAATGATGACAAACATGATGGTACTTTCTCTCTTCTTCTTCCCACTCTGCAACTGTCGTAATCACAAAACCAAAGATGATGAACCCTGCGCCAACATACATGGGAATAGTCATTGGCTCATTGAATATCCATGAAATTAATCCAATCCCTATAACATTTCCTAAAATCAACATGACGCTTATGACTGATGACTTCAAGTAGACAGTTGCGTAACTCAAACACATATAAGGAATAAGCGTACTAATTACTCCAAATAAGAGGAGCCATAGCCAGCTTATTGGTGTGAGCAGCAAAATTGTCTTTGGATTTCCTGTTATAAAAAACGCTATCATAAAGAAAAAAAAACAGAAAATAAACAGCCATGCAGTTCTCTTATAATATTCATAACAGCGCCCTACTTCTCTGCTGAAAATTGAGTACACTGCAAAAAGCAGCGTTCCTGTTGTTGCAAGCGCATACCCCAGCATGCTTCCTTCTTCTGTACTGTTCATACCAAAAATAAAATATGCGCCAATGATTGTGCAGACCATCGCGGCAGTATCTGCTTTTGTTATCTTTTCTTTTAGAACAATCCACGCGAGAATGCCATCAAACAAGGGATACATCATATAGATCAACATTGCTTTGTTTGCATGAATATAGAGAAATGAACTGAATAATGATGCAATGCTCGCAAACAATAAAAATCCTAAAATACAAAACTCTTTGAGCTCGTCTCCTTTTGCATGTGCTATTGCTTTGAGCTTATTCTTCTTGACCATCATCACCACAACTGGAAACAACGCTGCCGCGATCAAGAAACGAATGGTCAATGTACCAATAGGAGAGAGTTCGCCCATCAGCAGTTTGACAAATATCGCTGGAAACGCAAAACAGAGGGAAGTTATTCCTGTTAAAAGTAATGAAAAATGCATTTCCTTGAGTTTGTTCATGAAGAATCCTCTTTATTGAAACTTATGCTTTCCTCGGATAATATCAATGACATACGGGACAAGGAACGCGATGACAAACAGTACAATGATCAACGCATAATTGTACTCTGTTTGTACCTTCAAGACTTCTTTTATTTTTTCGAGTAGTGTAAAGAGAATAATAAGATCTAATAATGCGAATGTCGGGACGACAATGCCTGCGATAAGATGATGTTTGTCACCTAAATGTTCGATGGAATGAATCATGAAGTTGAAAATAAGACCAAACCCCACTGCGAACATTCCAACAATCACATATTGCGCAAATCCTTCAAAGAATAATAAAAATGGAATGAGCAAGACTGCACCGAGAATGTTTGTGAAAATTAAGAGAAGCATTGCAGTCATCGCGACAAAATGTTCCATTTTTTGTTCGACGCCACTCTTCTTCTGCGCAATGCTCTGCATGATTGCTATTTCACTCTTCATGATTTGCGGATGCGGTGCGCTGTTTGATTTTTTTGCTTCCTTTGTTTGCTTCTTCTTGGACATAGCGCTTTTATGGGAGAAGGGGTTATTATAGTTTTGCGTTTATTACGAAATTATTTGTGTATTTTCAAATCCTCTGAAATCATTGTCTGCTGTTATTACTTGCGCATTTTCCTGTGTTGCTGTTGCGTAAATAATTGCATCTGCAAGTCCTATTTTTTTTTCATGCTTTAGAATTGCAGCTGCTTTTGCGATCTCATTTGTTACAGGAATACTAAAACTATATTGCAGGAGAATTTCATTCGCTCTTTCTGCATCTGCTTTATTTCTCTTGCTCAGCACATGTCGATATATTTCTGCAATGTTTATTGCGCTTATCACGATCTTTTCTTCTCCTTCAATAAGTGCTTGCACTTTTTTCCCAAGCATTGCTCCAGAAAAATATTCTATCCATAAATTAGAATCAATTAAGACGGTCAAGTTCTTCCCTCTTGAACGTTCCTAGTTTTGGAAATGCGCCAAAATAGGATTTCTTTGGTTTTTTCGCTGCTAAAATTAATTTTTTGATGACTTCATCAAAGCTTTCTGCTTCCTGCTCTGCTTTTACTTCTTGCAACATATGAAACGTTTCTTCCTTGACTGCTACAGTGGTGGTCATTTTATATATTATAAACTATATTTTATATTTAAATGTTTCGCTTGTTTTTCTTAATTCGTTACTGTTTAGTGGTTAATGATGGGAAAATATATAAAGGGGCGGTGTTAGGAGGTTACTGAGGAGAAATAAATGACTTATCTGTTATGCAAAGATCTTAGCGGAAGAAATGGAAGAACTATCGCTCAAGCAGAATATGCATTTATTCCTGGAGCAGAGGAGGAAGTGTTTCGTGTTATTTCTGGTCCACCTGGGGACTTTCGCGTTGTTGGTGGTTCGATCCGTAAATTTGTTACTGGTCCTGATCGAACTTTAGAGACTTTTTTACTTCGCGAGTATGCTCAACGAGGATTTTCTGTTCCTCATATTCGCTCTGAAGACGAAGAGGGCTTTGTTATGGATTATGTTCCTGGCACAACCTTTTTTGAAAAGATCTTTTTTGATCCTGCGTTGGATGTTCCTCATTATATTGCGCTTTTACGAGAGAAATATGCAGTTGCTTCTGTTATGGATGGTGTCTTACCAGAGATATTACCTAAAGAACAGAAAGCTCGACTTCTCTTGAAAGAAGAAGAAAAAATCAAAGCGCTTGGAGCAACTCCTTTTGCTATAAACAATACTCCTTACACCGCAAAAGTTAAAGGGAGGTATACTCATTTAGAAGGTATCGATGTGCCATCGACACTCTTTGATTTTCTTGCAACTCTTGAACAACGCTTTGCACCTCTTTTACAATCTGAAAAACGTTGGTTTATTGAAGCAAATGGTCGTAATTGGGTAGAAGATGTTCGTCTTGATCTTGGTGGCGTTTTTGAAGGACATCCCGATTCGTTTTTACTTGACACTCCTTATCTCTTTTCCAATACATATTGGCTTCGCAGAAAAGCAGAGGCAGACTTCTTCTTACCGCGCTATACTGCAGTTGAAAAAGCAAAAAATGACATTGTTATGGAAAGTGCAGTGAACGAAGGACGAGATCCTACCTGTGCTTTATTTGCATATCAAATTTCTCGTGTATATAGAAACCTTCTGGAACTTGCTTATTGTTATAATGATGCATGCAAAACAAAAGAAAATATTGCTGATGATCCTGTTCCTCAGGGTGCTCGTTTGTTGATGTATGCGTCTATGATTTTTGCACATCAAGAAATGCAGAACTCCGGGGTTACAACAACGTTAAACACGCTCACTCAACAACAACCTGATGCTGTTTCTGATTTAGTTCAGCAGTATCAGCCTTATAATTTAGCAGTTGATCATGTGGTCAGACAGATGATGACAAAATTAGGGTTGATGGAGCCTACAGTTCTTGCTCAAGTTTTTGCTCATTTTGCGTTTATGCGCGATAATTATCGAACGTATGGTCCGGAGAGTCCATTCTCTATTTTCTCCCTGCATAACTCCTATGCCGATATTCGTTTGGCAGATTCTTAAATAAGGAGCGCCACTACATGCGATGAAAGCGCAAATAAATATTCTGAAATGGTGTGCATAGAAAGAGACATAGGAACACCTTTCAGTTCTTTTTTTCGCACATCAGAAAGCATTGTGTTTATGTGCATTGCTTCTTCGAGTTTGTTTGCAAAGAGTGCGGATTGCAGCGCAGCAAAAGCATCAGTTTTTTCCTTAAGAAGTCCATATTCATGGTTTGACCATACTTTTTTTGTTCTTCCAATGTCTACATAACACCCTGCAATTTTCTCTGCAAGAAAAACAAGGGTATAATATTCATAGCATTTATCATTTTGGAACGCAGTTTTATTGATTATAAGTTGACAGTAATCTCTTAGTTTTAGGATAGATATTCTCAAATCTTCTGCTTCTTTTGCAGTTTTCTTTTCCTTGATGTTTTCTAAAACTTCTTCTTGAAGCACTGTAATTGACGTAAAAAACTTCTGTAACACTGTTGCAAGCGTTGCTGTGTCAATCTCCAGTATATTTTTGATAATTACTTCTCTTTTACTTTGCTTTACAATGACTAATCCGAGTAAGGTATCGACAATGCGTTGCATTGATGCGTAAGAAAAGTCTTTAGTGCTTCTCAATGTTATTGTTGTATACCCTCTTCTATACGCAGAAGCAAGAATTGTTCTTATTCGTGAATCATTGTGATTCTTTATTTCAAACGTCTTTGCTCTCTCCTGCTTTTGATATTCTGCTGCAATAAGAAGATTTCCATGACTCTCTTCAATTGTCACTTCTTCCTCTCCTGAAAGATTGTGGGCCCTTACCCATTCTACAGGAAGGGTGATCGTAAATCCTCCTGCGCCTTGTTTGATCAGTTTTCGCTTCATTCTTCTTGGAAAGATGCTGTTTCTTTTATACTTTTGCTTTTTATATTATTCATATTAATAATATAAGAAAAATATAAATAACTGTTTCTGTGACTATCTTATCGTGACGAAAGTCATAGATTACAGAAACAACAAAAAAGAGATGACAAAAGGTGAAATGAAAATGAGTGAAAGAAATGAAGGTTGGGAAATGTTTGGAAAAGCAACAGCATGGGCAGTAGGATTAGGTGCTCTTGGGACAGGATTATATTTTGGCGGAAATGCACTTTACCAAGCAGGAGTTAGTGATGGAAGAAATACGACATTACGAGAAACTTCCGCAGCATACGATCAAAAACAAGCTGACTTAAAGGCAGCAGGTCTTGTTCTTCCTGAAAAAGGTTGTTTGCGTTATGCACAGGAATATGATAGAAATAACAATACAGTGGGAGTAATTTCTTGCCAAGGTTCTTCGGCTGTGTTAGAACTCCGTCTTGTAAGTGATACATTTGGGAGTTTAACTCATACAAAAGGAGATGTTAAATACACACTTACTCCTGAGTATAATGGCTCTCTATCCTTAAATAAGTATGTCACAAAAATAGATAAAGAATAATTTTTTTTCTTTTTATCTCTTAATTATATTCCATCCCGCAAGAAAATCATGCGCTACTGAAGGCATTTTTCTTGGTTCAAGTCCATCCTGAAATTCTTCGCCAATTACTTTTGCCGCAAGTTTTTTGTACGCAAGCGCAACTTCACCATCAGGATGCGTATAAAGAACAGGACCCTTCAACTGATACGCAGCACGGACACTGCTCTCTTCAGGAATAACACCAATCACAGGCACTTCAAGAAACGCTTCAATATTTTGAATATCAATTTCATGCTCTTCTCCACGAACTCTGTTGACAATAATTCCCACCACTTGTTTATTCAGTTCTCGCGCCATCTTGATTGTTTTTCGCGCGTCACTCATCGCCGCCAAATCCGGCGTAGTGATTGGAAGAACAAAATCCACTGCGTCGATAATCGTCTGCGCTTCTGGGCTCACGCCTGGCGCTCCATCAACAATAACAAGCTCTGCTTTTCCGTCGAGTTCATGAATTATTGTTTTGAACCCTGCAAGATTAATTGCTTTTGAACTTTCATACGCGATGTTTCCCGGAATAATGCGAAGTCCACAGGGATGATAATACAAACAAGAACTCAATGGTACTTTTCCGTCGAGGGCGTCATGGATAGAAGAAGGGAGTGTTGGAACGCCAAGATGAATAGACATATTTGGCGCAGTAAGATCCGCGTCAATCGCAATGACATTTCTGCCAAAAAATGACAGCGCGCTTGCAAGATTGATTGAGGTGGTTGTTTTTCCCACGCCCCCTTTTGCACTAATTACTGCAAAGTATTTTGTCATTACAGGTCACTTCTTTTACATCAATGCTTTGATATAATCAAAATATTCCTTCATATTCTTGTAAAACTCTGTTACTTTATCAATGTGCACATGATATTCTCCTTCATCAAGTTGCGCGATAAGCGTGACATGTCTCCTGTATTCGTTAATGCTGTTATACTCTGCTTTGCTTAATGTTTTTATGAGAATGTAAAATTCCAAGAAATTCATTAATGTTTTGTCTTCTGGATAAAGGCGCTTTAACTCTTTGCATTTCATCATTGGATGCGGAGTTAAGCTTTTTACTTTTCCTGTGCTTTTCGCATGCTCGCCAAGCGCGTTCATCATGCATTCGCATGTTGCAATCATTCTGTCAACAACATTCTTGAGCACGTCTGTTGTCCTGGTATATTTTAAGCTGACATAGATCAAGTGATCGACGCGTTTCAATTCTTCGTATGCTTCTTCCAGTTGATCTCTCATGTTTTCACACACTCTCTGATACACACTTCTTTATATTTCCTTCTCTTCTCTTTGTGAGCTGAATTTTATAATGATTATATAACTGTCTTTATAAGGTTTGTGTGTCTTTTCTGTTTTTTGCTTTTCATTCTTTGTTACCGAGAGATACTCCTTTTCTCATTTTTCTGTTCTCTCATTTTCGCAAAGTTTATATACTATTCTTTTCCGAGAATACTGTTACATAAAAGAGGTGTATTACATGGGAGATGCAAAAACAACTGCAACAAGTAAAAAATCAGGAGGAGTAAAAGCAACTGCAAGTGCAGGAGCTCGAAACAAAACAGGGAATTCTCCTGGTGGAACTATGGGTTCTGAGGGAACACAACTTGGTTTCAAAGGAACTGGTTTGAAACGTAAAAATTAATTTGATTATTTTATTTATTAAAAGATTATTAACAAAAAAGGTGAGATGATGGTTGATAAAAGCTATACAAACAAAAAAAGTGGAAGTATGTCTGTAAGTGCTTCAGGCGCTAAATCTTCTGGCGGAAAAAAACACGAAAATGACTTTGTACAAGGTCAAGCAGACAGCAAATTTACTTCAAAACGTCAATTTGGCGGTAAAGTAAAAAGAAATTAACGAGAGGCGAATATCATGGTTGTTCGAGGACATACACTGACGCAAGCACGGAAGGGATTTACTGACACCTCTGAAAAAAATATAGCAAGAACTGTTAAAGCACAGTCTGGTTCTGGTCAGAAAGGGGCTAATGAATCAGGAGGGTTTGCTGCTTCACGTGGTCTTGGATTGAAAAAACGTTCATAATTTGATAAAAAAAGGAGGATGATTTTAATGGGAGTAATACAGAAGGACAAGGAAGAAAAGGACAAAAAGGAGTTAGTGCAGATAAAACAGGTCTTAAAGCGGGTCATACATTTACCACAACAGGTTCTGGACAGTCATATGGTGCATCAGGGCTTGCTGCAAAGAGAGGTCTAGGAAAAGTATCTCGCAAATAATTTTTATGGCAATCAAAGGAAAAAGCACAGGACGAACTGCTCGTGAGAACGAGCCAGCAGGTTTATGGCAGTCACGACAGCGCGCAGGGAAAGCGACAGGACTTAGTCGAAGTGTTACTAAAGACACTTCTTCCAAATCAACAACGACTGTCAACAAGCAGAAATATACAACAGATCAGTTTTCTTGATTTTGTTGTTTCTTTTTTTCTTTTCTTTCAGAAGTTTTAAAAGCATGTTCTTGTTTTTTACTTTATATGAAAAAAACAGTTGCAAAAGCTTCGAAAACACTCGCTTCTCCAGCTCTTACACTCACGTTTCGTGGGTTTGAAGCTATTGCTGCTCTTGAAGTGAAAGAAATTCTTGGGAAAAAGGCTACTTGCGCAACAGAATACATTACTTTTCCTGCAACAGATACGGAACTTGCGGAACTCTGCTATAAAACACAAGCAGCACGAAGGGTTTTGCGGCTCTTTGGCACATTTTCTTTTTCAACATTTGATTCTCTTGTTGCTTCGACAACTGCGCTTCTTGAAAAAGCAGATCTCTCGCTTCTTTCTGGAAAAACATTTCGCGTGGAATGCGAACGCTATGGTAATCACTCTTTTACTAGTCAAGAAACAGCCGCAGCACTTGGTGGTGTTTTTCTCAGAGAGCAACCACAGACGTCTGTTGGTCTTGACGATCCAGACATTATTATTTATTGTTTTATTCGTGACGATCTTTGCATTCTTGGCATTGACTTTGCAGGATTTGACCTCTCCAAACGAGAGTATAAAATTTACGCGCAGACCCACATGCTCAACGCGGCGTTTGCGTATTGCGCGGTTCGTTACACAGGGTATACTGGAAAACAAGCGCTTGTTGATCCGCTCTGTGGTGTTGGCTTGCTTCCGCTTGAAGCAGCGCTCTTTGCGACGCACATGTCTCCACGCTTTTATCAGAAACAAAATTTTTTGTTCCATCGCTTCTTGAAGATTGACCTCGGTATGTTTGACAAAGAACTTCCAAAAAAAGTTCTTGACACGATTTCTCTTCGCGGTTATGATGTCCATCTTCGTAATCTTGAAGCGTCTAAAAAACACGCGAAACTTGCTGGCGTTGCGAAGCATATCACTTTTGCTCGAGGAGATATTGAATGGATTGACACGAAAGTCGATGAGAAATCACAAGATATTGTTGTCGCGCAAATGCCTGTTGAGGGTCGCGCTGTTTCTGAAAAAGATATGCTTAAACTCTATAAAGAGTTTTTTTATCAGCTTGAGTTTGTTATGAAGGATACTGGCATTATGGTTTTGCTTTGCCAGAAAACCGGTGTTTTGAAAAATGCTCTCGAGTATTTTGCGATTGTCCAAGAGCATACTGCTTGGCAAGGTGAACAGCAGTTTATTCTTGTCACATTGAAGAAAGTGAAGAAATAAGAAAAGTATATATACCTCTCTTTCTAGGAATTTATCATGGGCGTTCAGATTGAAGAAAAAAGTCAGATTCTCTATCGTAAATTAAATCTCTTTGAGATTGGTTTATTCTTTGCGGGGATTGCGGTAATCTTTGTTGGTTTCTTTCTTCTTTACAAACAATATAGTTTAGATGGGTATTTTTCGTGGGGTTTACTTCAAGGTGTTTTTCTCTGGCTTATTTTGATTGTGATCATCATTATTGCTGCGATTCTTGAAAATGTCAAGGAAGAACTTTCTGTGGTCATTAAAGAACACATTGCAGAGACGAAATTATTACGGCAGGAAACTGTTTTATTGAAGGATTGCATTAAGAGAAAACGATAAGATTTCTTGATTACTTTTTTAAATCATGCTTCTTTTCTTTGGTTTATGAGTATTGAAGTTATTGTTTGGGATTTTGATGGAACAGCAACAAAGGTTGACGAGGAAGCTGTTAGTTTTGTTGTTGGGTATAAAGAAGGCTTTGCGAAAGCATTAAACGTTTCTCTGCGTGCTTTGAATTCTTTTTGGAATATTATGGAGAGACGTGTTCGTGAAAATCCCACACAACATGGTTGGACAGTTAACGGCAAAATCGTTGCTCCTGCGTATGCAGATCCTTTAGTGGAATGCAGAACTATTGGAGATCTTCTTCTTCTTGAACATGGAGAGTATCAACATGATTCTAAAAAAAGAGATGAGCTTCTTTACAGACTCTTTAAAGAAAATTATCCTAAATGTTCGATTGTGTTTAAAGAAGATGCGGCAGCAGCATTTATGGCTTCACAAGAGTTTGCCCCAACGTATGTGGTCACCAACTCAGAAACAGACGCTGTTCAGGGAAAAATTAACCTGCTTGGCACAGATGTTTCTCGAATCACTGTTCTTGGTGGCGCAAAGAAATACGTCCTTGATGATGCGTGGGTTGATCTTCCTGAATCTTTGGAAGAATTAGGCTTTGGACGACCTCTTTATCTTCGTCGAAGAAATTACGCGGACATTCTTTCTCGCGTTATGAAAGAAAAAGGCGTTGCTCCAGAACAGGTGCTTGTTGCAGGAGACATTTATGAGTTAGATCTTCTTCTTCCACAGCAACTCGGTATGCATATTGCATTGCTTCCTCGTGAGAGAACTCCTGCGTATGAAAGAAACGCAGTTACTTCATATACTCGCGGTGTTGTTCTTGCCACCCCTAGTGACGTTGTCCGGTATGCTCGGCAAGTACAGTAATCTGGCACAAAATATTAAAACAAACAGCTCTTTTTCTCTCTTTTGTAGGGTGTCACGGTGTTATCGGAAACAACTCTGAAACGGGTTGTTCCTGAGGAAAGTCCGTCCATCACAAAAAGGCGACCTATGGAAGTAGGATCTTGAAAAAGATGGCAACCACACAGAAACGCACTCCTTTGCGAATAGGGAATGATGCATGCGACAGTCGCTGGCAACAGCACCAAGTGAGCTGCTGACGTCTCGCAAAGTGAAGATGAAACGGTGAGCCCTTGCTGATGCAAGTTCGTTTTGAACGCTGAGTAGAATACACTGACCACTTGTTCATGTTTCGTGAAAGTGCACAGAAGACGGCTTACGGCACCCTACTTTTTTTCTATTCTTTTCTAAAATTAGAAACAGTTACTGCTCCTTCTTTCCACCAGCACGCATTCATTGTTGCGTTTATTGTTTTTTCTGTACAGCATTCAGAAAATGTTGTTGCTCTCTTGACACCATCAATAGACCAGACCGTGATGTCATGCGTTCCATCTTCTGCTTCCTCACCAATATAATGGTAGTCTGTTATTTCAAATGGAATTTCAAGATTATTTCTTAGTTCTTCAAGCACTTCTTCCGTCGCCACAAGGGTGTCTGCTTCTTTTTCTGCTCCTATCGCCATGCCTAAATCAGAACACGAGGTGCAGGTATCTTGCATGATGATGACCCGAAGATTATTATTTTCATCCATGACTGGGACGAAATAATCGTATTGGAATATATCTTCTGCATATGGTTCAAAAAACTCGTTATAACGAATTTGCGTTGGACAGTATACTTCTGTACAACTTGAAATAAAGAAAAATAATATACAGAGCAAGAGGAGTCTTTTCATGCTTGCTTTTATCTCTCTTTTCTTTACATACTTTTCCTTTCTCTACTCATAAAATTTATAAACCTCCTTCTCCGCCAAGATGCTATGGCACAAAACAGAATCAACCTTCCTTCTGGAACAGGAGGACTTGTTCGTTATTTTGACGATTATAGAAGTAAAATCAGCATTCAACCTATTCACGTTGTTGTTCTTGTTGTTCTCTTGATCCTTGTTATTATTTTGCTCCACATTTTCGGCGCAACATTACTTGGTTTTTAGGTGATTTCTATGTTTCCTGGCGGTAAAATTGATCCACGCATGATGAAACAAGCAATGCGTAAGATGGGCATTGAGGAAAAAGAACTTGCTGGTGTTCAAGAAGTTATTATTCGCTTTTCTGACAAAGAAATTGTTGTTTCCCCTGTTGCAGTTTCTCAAATCAGCGCAATGGGTAATGTCAGCTGGCAAGTGCAGGGAAAAGCAACAGAACGAGCTCTTGACACAAAGCCTTCTATTTCTGACGATGATGTTCGTGTGGTGATGGAACAGACTGGCGCTGACGCAGAAGCTGCTCGTGGCGCAATTGATGCTGCTAGCGGTGATTTAGCTGCAGCGATTTTGGAATTAAGTAAAAATGATGAAGAGTAATTGGTTCGCATTTCTTTTGCACATTAGAAAAAATAAATAAAGAAACTAAGAAAAAATAAAAAACTTATTCTCCACCTTCATGAACATCTTCTGGATTGTAGTTTGGCACTGCTGCTTTGCTGACAATCATAATGTCGCCCATATTTTTAACGAGCGCATGCGGGACAATAACTCCTTTTGCGTTTCCAAGAATTTTGTTGAGGAAGGAATTTTTTGTACTGCGGATTCGCCAGCCAAAAATCTTGTTATTGGTCAGAATGGATTCTTCAACGTCACCAAAATATTCTCCCATATCGGTAAACACTTTCATCTCGTAGGTATCTGTTATTCGCTTCATTTTTAACATGGCTGTTCCCTCCTTTTTCTCTCTTTTCTTTACTGCTGAGATAGTGAATTTATTCTTTTGATCACTCTTCTCTAATGGTAAATCTTATCAAACTACAAACTATATAAGTATATAAAGTTTTTTGATTTGGATGAAACTGAAATTTACACAGGTTGGCAACGTTGTTCTTGTGGGAACATCGCACATTGCTTCGGAAAGTGTCAAGAATGTTGCTGCAGTGATTGATCATTTTGCCCTCGTTGGACCTTGCGTCGTGGGTGTTGAACTGGATAAACAACGATTTTATTCATTAGTTCATGAGCAGAAAAAGACCTCTTCCTTTTCTTTTGAGAACATTCGTCGCTTTGGATTTAAAGGGTTTATTTTTGCAGTGATTGCTTCGACAGTCACTGAGCGGCTTGCGAAAATGGTCGGCGCAAAACCAGGTGATGACATGCTCAGTGCTATCAGGGCTGCAAAAAAGCATGACTTTCTTATTGCACTCGTTGATCAGCCGATTCATATCACGCTTCGCAGATTTTCACAGACGCTGACTTGGAAAGAAAAGTGGCATTTTATTGTTGACATTTTCTTTGGGCTCTTTTTTCCTAAACGCGAAATGAAGAAATATGGACTTGCGTCCTTTGATTTGTCTAAAGTTCCTCCTGAAACACTCATCAAGAAATTATTGCTTGGGGTAGAACAGCGGTATCCGAACATTTATCGCGTCTTGATTACAGAGCGGAATGCCTTTATGGCTCGCAAGATTCGACAATTTCAAGAGAAGTATCCTAATCACATCATCATTGTCGTGATTGGTGCAGGGCATGAAGATGGGATTAAAGATTTGCTCATCAAGGGATAATTTCTAAAAATCCCTTTGTTTTGGGAATTCTGCATCGACAAAGGAGCTGTTGTAGATGTTTACTTTTCCACTGTTCTTATCTACAATTACATCAATCGCGCATCCTTCAATGACTTTTGTTTGCTTTACTTCCATTTGCGCAAGGTTTGGAAATACTTTCTGTATAGTTTTAGGAGTTCTGCTTTTTCTCTCTTCACTTTTTAACCATTCACTTGGGTTGAGCAGTGTTTTGTGTGGATGTACCTTTAGGTAAAATAGACATCTTTCTTTCTCAATATCTGGATCTACTGTTCTAACTTCTTCTTTCACTCTGATGAGAAATTCTGTAAATCTTATTCCAATGTTTGGCGCAAGATGTCCAAGCACAATACAATGAATTCTTGGAAATGCAAGTGCACAAACAGTGCATGTTGTGACCCCATATGTTCGTAAAAAACGCTCCTTGCTGTTTGGGAAAAGAATAGCGTACTTTCCCATCTCTACATCTAGTATCATCTCTTCATGAATATCTGTTGTTCTTATGGGTTTCAAAAGCAGTTCTAGTTTCTCAGCGATCTCAGAAAGCTTGTCTTTGAAACTTTTACTCTCTCGCTGCTTCTTTGCATCTCTTATTATCTCATATAATCTCACAAGCTGTTCTACTATGATCTCGTCCTGTTTTTTTTCTTGCTTTTTGAGTAGTTTTGTTACCTTTTCTATTTCTTCAAGAAGCTTTTTTTCTATTTTTTCCTCATGGATGTATGCTTTTATTGTAACATCTTGATTTAGTTCTCTGAGTGTTTGTTCGAGCTCAAGAAGGTCTTTCCTTATTTCAGTCAACACTGTCATCATCTTTCCCGTTTCTCCTGTTAATAAAAAGTTTTGCAAATCTTTATATATCTCATTTTCTCAAAAATCACATCTATGGTTGATTACGCTGAAATGAAATATAGAATCCGTGATTTCTTCGTCTTTTCTCCCCGAGAATTACGCGATCTTTTTCTCGCAATGGCTGTGGTAACCTTTGCTTTTGCCTACGATGATGGAACAGAGTCCTTTCAACTTGCCCATTGGATCTTTAATTACATCAAGGTTTTCATTATAGTTTTCATTGCCTTCTTTTTTCATGAGTCTGCGCATAAAATTTATGGTCTTTCTCTTGGTATTCGTACAGAATACAAGCTCTGGACGCTTGGGACGTATATCACCTTATTATGCACATTTTTGTTTCAAGGTCAGTTCCCTGTTCTCATTACAGGGGGAGTGACGTTTTATCACATGACTGTTCAACGTCTTGGGCACTTCCGTTACGGCTTAAACTTGCTCTCCTGTGGGCTCATCGGTGCAGCAGGACCACTCGCGAACCTTGTCATGGCAACGTTTTGGGAAACGCTCGCTATCAACGGAATCTTTCCAGACCTTTTCCATCAAATGACTTTCATCAATTTGTATTACGCGGTGTTCTCGATGCTTCCATTGCCTAACCTTGATGGTATTAGTTTGTTGTTTGCGTCTCGCATGAACTATGTGTTCTTTTTTAGCATTCTGCTTTGTTACATTGTTCTCTTTGTTCTTGGTGTCTACTCCTTAATCTGGGCGCTCTTGCTTGCTGGCGTCATGTGGGGAGTCTATTGGTATTATATTGAACGAGATCTCCGGTGACTCGCATGGATATTCTTTCTACAAAAAAAGCGGCAATGAATCTTATTGATAATTGGGTAGAATATGTTTCGTTTCTTTTTTTGATTCTTGGCGCAATCATGACATTTATCGCAGGAAGCAAAGTTCTTTCTGTCTTGATTGTGTTCCTCTCTAGTCTGATTATTGGTCGCGCACTGTATATTCGTAAATATAAACATCAAATGCGCTTTTGGTTTATGGCTGGCGCATTTTTAATTGGCATGATTTTTGGCGCGCGATATTTATCTTACAAAGCTGTTCTTGTGACCTTTGTTATCGGGACATATATTGGATATTGGTTGAAAAAACAGCATGTTTTGGATTGATTTGTTTTTTTAATTGTTCCCTCATTTGTGTCGGAGCATTTATTAATTCTGGATGTTTATTGGTAGGTTATGGGTTTGACTCTCATTGAAGATCCTACTGAAGAACTCTCTCACATGGTTTCAGAAGGTGTTGAACGCCGTCATCTTTCTGTTTCTCCAGAAGCGCAAGCGTATGTTGCAGGCGTTATTTGCTCTCTCATTCTTGCAGATGATGTTTTTACAGGAAGAGAAAAGCCCTCTGCTACTGGAGACACCGGTCGTTACATAAAACCATTTACTTTCCAACTTCAGGAGGCTGCTGACAAACCTTACCTTTTCAAAGAGGTTGGAGACCGCTGTCTCTTTGTTCTTGGTTTTGCTTATGATGCAGTGAGAAAGACAGGGGTATCTCAAGTGAAGTTCCATCGCGATATTGGAAGAACTGCATATGGTCATTATGCACACGTTGTTGCGCAATATCAAGATCGCTTAGCTCATTCAGGTCGTGCAGATCCTCTTTTTACAGAACTTGCAGATTCTTTTGATGGTCTTGCTGCAGTTGTTGGTGATCTTCATCTTAAACGACTTGATGATGAACGAGTTCTTTTAGATTATTATGAGAGATATCTTCGCACAGGGGATCAACGATATGCAGGTCTTCTTCAGGTAAAAGGTATTCCTCTTGATGTTAAAGGAGCGTCATCATAATTTTTTATTATCTCTTCTTACTCAAACTTTTTTACAATATAGAGATTTCCTTTCTTTTCCATCAGACATTCAAACTGTGCTTTTTGTTTTGTGAGAATCATTTTCTCTAACATGAATGTATCGCTTGGGACTAGTTTTTCTTTTCCCGCTTTCACATCTTCAAAATTAATCCATGCGACTTCTCCTTCAGAGCCTTGCTTTATTTCTGTTGTTTTTGGATGCAATTTGCAGAGATGGATTAAAAAGTGATGCGTTACTTTTTCTGTTTCTATGACTCTTTCTGAGACCATGCCATAATGCTCAATAAATGAACTTGTCACTCCTGTTTCTTCTTCTATTTCTCTTATCGCAGTGTTGTGGACTTCTTCTCCGAACTCTATTTTTCCTCCTGGAAATGACCAATACCCTGCGTATGGATCTTTTATTCGCTTGATGAGAAGTACTTTGTTCTCGTGGATAATTACACCAACTGCAATGGGGATTGGTTTTTCTGGCATGATTGGAGGAAAACAATTTTCTTTATAATATTTATGCTGCACAACATTTATTAGCGTCTTCATCTTCGTCTCTTCTATGGAAAAGATTGCAGAAAAAGTATACAAAATCGCAGCAGACAGTAATGTCTATTTTCTTGATTTTACGAAGAAAATTATTATTGACACGGGAAGACCGCGAAACAAAGATCTTGTTCTCAAAGAGCTTTCTAAAAAAATTGATCCTGCGAACATTGATCTTGTTCTTTTTACGCACTTTCATTATGATCATATTGGTAATTTTCATTTATTTCCTCACGCAACATTTTACGCGTCGCAAGCAGAAATTGCTGCACGGCAAAAAGATCCCTTCGGCGCAATCTTGAACCTCGAAGTTGTTGATCAGTTTACCATTGCTGTCTTGCCCATTGAGTCTCTTGATCTTTCTGTCTTTGGATTATCTGTCATCGCGACACCTGGGCACACGATTGGAAGCATTTGTCTCTATTACGAAAAAGAAAAGATTTTGTTCAGCGGCGATACGCTGTTTCACAATGCACATGGCAGGGTTGATTTACCTACGTCTGTTCCTAAAGAAATGATGCGTTCGTTGTTGAAATTGAAGAAAGTGGATTACAAAATTTTGTGTTCTGGGCATGAGTATTGAGCCCTTCTTTCTGTTCCTTCCTAAAAATCATACTTATGGTCATTATGTTCTGGGGAGATATATGGTTCTGTGGTACACCCTACCAAAATTGATCCTGTTCTGATCAATGCTTTATGCGCAATTCCTCGTGGTATGAACAACCTGTCTCCTTTGACCATATCATATTCTTCTATGATCTCTGCTGCACGATCTTTCACAGTAAATGTTCCTGCTCCATCTAGCAGATAAAATAGTTCGTCATAATCATGATAATGACCACCAAGAATTGCATCTTGCTTCATAATTGCAAACTTTACTTGTCTTGCGACAAAATCCCCTAAATCTCCATTAAACGCAGTCAAGAGTGTTCTTCTTTGGTCTTCATGTTCAACACCTTTTGATGCAAATAGAACTCCAGTGATTACCATTATATTTCTACCCCAAAATCCTCTAACGCTTTTTTTACTTCTGCAAGAGAATTCGCTCTTCTTATGTTCTCATTTCTATATCCTGTATCACTATGGCTCTTTCTCTGTGGTTCTGTTTCATCAGGGTATTGCATAAAATGAATTCCTTTCCATCCTCTTTCAAGACCAACGTGAAGATATTTATCTTTATCATCAATAAAAATGATTCTTTCAAATCCGGTTATTGCGTCATATACTCTTGGATCAGGCTTCATTGCTTTCATTTGGTATGATAAAATAGCTGGATTTCTGTGGTCATACACTGCAAATATCTCAGGATATCTCCATTCTAATATCCTATGCGCTTCTTCTCCAATATTCGACAATACCCCTACTGCATACCCTGCTTTATGAAGCGCTCTTTTTAGATTAATCATTTCAGCAATCTCTCCAGGAAATTTATGTCCAACAATCTCCTCTAATTGTTCTTTAGTAAGATCTTTTGATAGTTGTAAACAACTTCGTAGTTCGCTGAAGAATTGTGCTGCATTTATTTCTCCTCTATTCGTTCGATCATCCAAAGAACTTTCTAAAAATGCTTTTTCAATTTCTTTTTCATTGAGGACAGAGTGCTTTGCTGCTTCTCTGTAAAAATCACCATATGAAAGTTTGATGAGGACTGCGCCTACATCGAAGAGGATTAGATTTTTTCTTCTCATTTCTCCAATAAATGCTACTTAATTTTTAAATCTTTATAGAGAATACATTAATAAACACCACCCTGTTCACATTTCCCATGTCCAATGCGCTTATCCAGAACTTTACCCCTCGTCTTTATCAGGAAACTATTTTCGCAACAGTGTCTCAGCATAATACGCTTGTTGTCCTGCCAACAGGAATGGGAAAGACCGCGCTTGCGCTGATGCTTGTCGCGCATCGATTAACGCAATATCCAACTAGTAAATGTCTTATTCTTGCTCCCACAAAACCGCTTGTTGATCAACACGCGACCACGCTTCGTACTCATCTTCCGGCGCTTGCAGACAACATTGTTGTTTTTACTGGAAATGTTTCTCCTGAAAAACGCGCACAACTCTGGACTACTGCGCAAATTATTGTGACCACACCGCAAGGTCTGGAGAATGACATCATTGGAAATAAAGTGGATTTGTCTAATGTTTCTTGCCTTGTTGTGGATGAAGCACACCGCGCAACAGGAGATTACAGTTATGTGTGGATCAGCCAACAATATCACCAGCGCGCACGCTCTCCACGACTTCTCGCGCTCACTGCGTCTCCAGGAAGCGATCTTGATCAAATTCAAGAAGTCATCACGAATTTAGGGATTGAACAAATTGAAGTGCGCACAGACACTGATCCTGATGTTGCTCCGTATGTACAGGATGTTGCGCTCCATTGGGAGTATGTTGATTTTCCTGCTGAATTTGCGACTGTGCAAAAATATCTGAAAGATTGTTTTGCAAGCAAAATTGAGGAAATCAAAAAGCAAGGAGTTCTTGAACAGAACATGCAGCTGAGCGATAGTAAAACAGATCTTTTGAAATTGCAGGGACATTTACAGGGAGAGATTGCATCCGGCAATCGTGATTTTGGCGTGCTTCGCGCACTTTCTCTTGCCGCAGAAGCAATGAAAGTACAACACGCAATTGAACTTCTGGAAACACAAGGTCTTGATCCACTTTTTATCTACATGGAAGACATTATGAAACAAGCAGCGACTTCAAAAGTCAAAGCAGTCCAAAATCTTGTTGCAGATGTCAATTTTAAATCTGCATACATGAAGCTGCAAGGGCTCCTTGAAAAAAAAGTAGAACATCCGAAAATCCCTCGGTTGCGCGAGATTTTGACTCAGCGTTTTATTGCAGCGCATGAAAAAGGATATGCTGATTACAAACTGATTCTCTTTACGCAATATCGCGATACTGGCGCAAAACTTGTGGAGATTATCAATGGGTTGAAAATCAGTCCAGAAATTCCTATCACCGCAAAACTTTTCGTTGGTCAGGCAAAAAAGCGTGGTTCTGGATTATCACAAAAAGAGCAGCTTGGCATGCTTGATGAATTCCGCAACGGCGCATTTAATGTTCTTGTTTCCAGTTCTGTTGGCGAAGAAGGACTTGACATTCCGCAAGTTGACGCTGTTTTCTTTTTTGAACCCATCCCAAGCGCTATTCGTCATATTCAACGAAAAGGAAGAACTGGCAGACATGGTGAAGGCGAGGTTCTTATTCTGGTCACGAAAGGAACTCGCGATGAAGGATATCGCTGGAGCGCGCATCACAAAGAAAAAAGAATGTACCGAAATCTCGCGCAGTTGAAAAAAAATATTATTTTTGCGAAGACTCCTGTCCAGCGAAAAGAAATGCCGCTTCAGGCTTATGGATCATCAGCTTCTTCCTCTGTTTCTTTGTCATCCTTTTCTGGCTCTGCTTCCCTTGGTTCTTCAAACTCTTCACCTTCCAATCTTTTGTCCTCTTCTGTTCCAGTTCAGCAAGATAAGAAATACACTATTTTTGTGGATCATCGGGAGAAAGGAAGTTATGTGATCAAAGAACTCTTAAATTTAGGAATTTCTATTGATTTGCAACAGCTTGAAGTAGGCGATTATCTACTCAGCAGCAGATGCGCGATTGAATACAAAACTGTTTCTGATTTTGTCAATAGTTTAATTGATGGACGACTTCTTCAGCAGGCAAAAGAGCTCAAAAAAACATATGGGCGACCTTTGTACATTATCGAAGGGATGGAAGATATGTATTCTGTTCGTAACATTCACGCAAACGCGATTCGGGGCATGCTTGCCGCGCTTACTGTTGATTTTGGGATTCCTGTTCTGCAAACCAAATCTTCTAAAGAAACCGCTGCGCTGCTCGCGCAAATCGCAAAACGAGAACAAGATGATGAAAACAAAGGATTTAGTTTACACGGAGACCGAAAACCGATCTCTCTTAAAGATCAGCAGGAATATGTGGTCACTGCATTTCCAGGCGTTGGACCGACACTCGCAAAACCTATTCTTAAAGAATTTAAAAGTGTCAAGAATTTTGTCAACGCATCAGAAGAAGCGTTACGAAAAGTTCCGCAGCTTGGGGAAAAGAAAGCAAAACAAATTAAAGATGTTCTCGATGGTGAATGGAAAGAATTTTAGTTGATTTCTTCGATAGGTTTATATATTCGTTTTTGCAAAAATCATGTAATTATTTGATTTTACTTTATTTTTTATAAAAAAAGAGGTGTGATGATGGCAAAACAGAAATCAGAGTTATACGCAACTTCTACAATAGGCGCAGCAGGTATTATTGGCATGCTCCTCATGATGGTTTTTGCAAATGGATTTTCTTTTTCTCTAGGAGGATATGATCTTTCTGGGCAGGCAATTGCTGCTGGTGAAAAGACTCCGTACGACGCGGGTTTGGAAGCTGGATATACGCAGTGTCTCAAAGACGATGGCAAATATACTGAAAAGCAAGCAGTGAAGAAGATGGACACTTCTGCAATGAACAAGCAGGTTGCGCTTCTGACAGGTCTTGCTGTTGGAGATACCACTACTCCTTCCTGTACAGATACTGATATGGATGTTCAAGGAGGAACTACTGTTCCTGTCAAAGGGTCTGTTACTGCAGATGGTAAAACAATGTATGATCTTTGCAAAGATAAATCCATTATTACAGAATATTATTGTACAGCGGATGGAAAAGCAGCTTCTTACCCATTAACCTGTCCAACAGGAACTATGTGTAAAGACGCAACTTGTGTCGCGACTGACACTATTGGACAGACTTCTGGACAGCAAACTGGAACAGCTTCTGGTGGAGATCAAACTACAGGACAGACTGGAACTGCAAGCGGTCAGCAAACAGGAACAACACAACAGAGTGGACAGCAGACAGGTCAAACTACAACAGCTCAGCAAGGAACAGCTTCTGGTTCTCAGCAAACAAACCAAAATACACAAGTTTCTGAAGAAGAAAAGAAAAAAGCTGAAGAAGAATACAAAAAAGGATACGAAGCAGGATATAAAAAATGTATAGATGAGAAAAAAGCTGCTGCGACTACTCAAAATACACAGACTGGACAGACAGGAACTTCTGGTCAGACCACTGGCTCTACTTCTGGTGCTGGACAGACAAATGGGCAACAAACTGGAACCGCAAGTGGTCAGCAAGCAGGAACAACACAACAGAGTGGACAGCAGACAGGTCAAACTACAACAGCTCAGCAGGGAACAGCTTCTGGTGCAGATCAATCTCTTGCAGGTTATACTTGTCAAGACACTGATGGAGATTATGGTGGAAAAACATTCACCACAACAGTTTATGGCGAAGTTTCAGGAAACTGGTACACGGATAAAGTGCTGAAGACGTATAAGGACAATTGTAAAAGTACGGATTATATCTACGAAGCATATTGTAGATCAGATAACACTGCGTACTACACAACGATTAAATGTCCACAGGGAACAACTTGTAGCAATGGTGCTTGTATAAGCACTTGATTTTTCTTTTCTTTTTTCTTTTTTTCAACTTCGATATGTTTATATAACTCCTTTTCCTAGAAATAGTTATGGTTCATCTCTGGCATGATCTTCCGCTTGGTAAAAAAGCTCCAAAAGAACTTAATGCTGTTATTGAAATTCCGATGGGTTCTCGCTGTAAATACGAACTTGATAAGAAAACAGGAATTGTTAAGCTTGATCGTGTTATCGCAAGCGCAGTGTATTATCCAGGTAATTATGGCTTTCTTCCGCAGACATTAGGTGAGGATGGAGATCCTCTTGATGTTCTTGTTGTTTCTCAAATCGCATTTCATCCCGGCATTTTTCTTGAAGCAGTGCCTATTGGAGGCGTCCATATGCTTGATGGCCATGATGTCGATGACAAAATTATTTGTGTCCCCATAGGAGATCCAAAATTTCGTGACATTACAGAGCTCAAACAACTTCCTAAAAACACGCAGCAGGAAATTCAGGAATTCTTCCGTGTCTATAAAAATCTTGAAGGCAAAAAAGTGCACATTAGCGGGCAGTTTGGCAAAGCAAAAGCACAGAGCATTATTCTTCGTGGAATCAAGAGTTATCAAAAGTTTTTTCCTCGCTCTTAAGTATTTTGATGAGCAAGGTTTCATTTTGAGACAACAAACTATATAACTTCTGAATGCATTACTCTTTTCATGGATGTTCCTGATCTTGAGCGTAAAAAAAGAAGTATTTTTCGCAACGCATTGCCGCTTCTTGGTCTTTTAGTTTTTCTCATTATTGTCTTTCTATTCCTTGATTTGCAGCTTCCCTTACAGATTTCCCTCTTTATTTTAGGAGTCGTACTCCTTGTTGAAGGAGCAGATTGGGTTGTTTCTACTGCGGGTTTTCTTGCAAGAAGTCTCGGCATTCCTCCGCTTTTGATTGGGCTTTTTGTCGTCTCTTTTTTCACCAGCATTCCTGAATTTGCGGTCAGTGGTTACGCTGCGTATACTGGCAATGAAGATCTTCTCTTTGGAAATCTCATTGGCAGTGTTATCGTTACATTAGGCCTTGTTCTGGGAACTTCTGCTTTGTTCTCTCCACTTGTGGTGGAATCCTTTACTGTGCTTCTTGAAGCGCCATTTTTGCTTCTTGCAGCAGTTGTGCTTTTTGTTCTCTCCTTCCGTCTCTTTGACTTTGGGAGCGCAGACTATGTGATTGGGTCTATTGATGGTGTTTTGCTGATTTTGTTTTTTCTTTTGTTTCTTGGTTATACTTGGAGGCATACTGTGCTTCAAGAATCAAAAAAAGTTTCTGAGGAATTTTCTCAGGAATTTACTATAGGATATACTTTTTTTAGAACGTGTGTTGTTTTTCTTGTGGGGTTCGTTGCAATCCTTTTTGGCGCAAAATTTGTGGTGAGCTCAAGTAGTGCTCTTGCTCACGCCTTTGGTGTCAGCGATGCTATTATTGGTTTAACACTTGTTTCTGTTGGCACTGCACTGCCTGAATTTGTCGTTTCTCTTGTTGGACTCATGAAAAAAGAATATGATCTTGTTGTGGGAAATATTTTGGGCGCAAACATCATTACACTTTTACTTATTCCTGGAGTGATCTCTCTTTTTACTCCTCTCCATATTGATCCTCACATTCTGTTTATAGATATGATTGTACTTATTGTGTTTGCAGCAATTTTCCAAGTGTTTATTACGACAGACAAGACTGTGACACGACGAGAAGGGTTTATTTTATTGCTTTTGTATCTTCTTTATTTTGGGTATTTGGTTTGGTACGCGTTGTTTTGATGCTTGTTAGGATCTCTCTTCTTATTTAAGAAATGTTAACCAAATTAAATAAAATCCAATTCATCAGAACGAACGATTGTTTCTTTGCCTTTGCCCATCTCTCTTTCTACTTCCTGCAATGTTTTTGGGCGAATGTAGACTTGTTGTTTCTTCTGTATTGGTTGCGGGGTTTCATTCTTTGTTCCTTGTTTTGTCTGTACCTTGTACTGCGGCGTTGTTGTTTCTTTTGCTGCTGCTTTTTGTCTTTGGATATTGTTCATTTCCAGCACTTTTCGCAGATTTAACGCGCCGCAATTGATGCAGGTAAAGAAAACACCAAATTTTCCTTCCCGCATATCAAGCCAGGAACCGCAAACACATTTTACTTCCTGCAGTAAGGTGTCTTTATGGTCTTTGCAAGTAGAAATTTTCTGCTTATTTTGCGAAAACGCATCCTTTTCACAGAATGGACATTTGTTTGTCTTTGATTCACCGTATCGCTTGGGGATGTACATGTAATCTCAGGCTTTCTGTGTCTTTATTAGTCTTTCGTTCTCGAGAGCAGTCCAAAAACCTCTATTCCATGAGAACCTTTTTAAACCCCTGCTTATTCATAGAACTTGTAGCGTAGACACAAGGTCTATGCTCAGAGGAAAAAGAAAATGAGAGATTTTAACAGAGGCGGCGGAAACGGTGGAAATTTCCAAAGACGAGATTTCGGCGGACCGCGAGAAATGCACAAAGCAACATGTTCTGAGTGCGGACAGGAATGCGAAGTTCCTTTCCAACCAAAAGAAGGACGACCTGTTTTTTGCAAAGAATGCTATTCTAAGAAAAGACCTAAAAGAGAATTTTAGTTTTAACTGAAGAAGCAGTATTTTCTATTATTTTTAATTTATTTTTTCTTATTTTTTATTTGTTCATTTTTGATTATCTATTTATCTCCTTATGCGACATTCTCTATATATGTATCCAATCCTTCTATCTGACTTACTTTTGTTCTTTTTTGAAAGAATTCTCTGTACTTTTTGTTGATTTTCATCCCGAGTCGTTCACAATCTTTTATGATGTTTCCATACAACTTTTTTCCTTCTTTATCAAAGTCAGTGAGAATTAACATGTGTTTTTTTGGGTTCTTGTTCGTGATTTCTTCTAAGCGATTCCAGATGTCTTTGCCGTTGAGAATGAATACTTGTTCCTTTATACCTAAATGGAGAAGCGCTGCTTTGTCTTTCTTTCCCTCCACAAGAATGATGAGTTTTCCTTCTTCAATCTCTTCTTTTATCTTTTCGATAATTTCTTCAATTTCCTGTTTTGTTGCGAAAACCATCTTCTTAAATTTAATAAAAAATAACAACATCATTGGCACAGACGGTCGTGCTTACGCACGCCCTATTTCGCAAACAAGAACCCCACACTTCGTATGGGGACCTTGTTTGCTCCATCTGGCCAATGTTGTTATTTTTTAGACCATGAAACATTTTAATTCTCGTTTGCATCTTCATTCATATAATCCTGTAGAATTTTATTATGGTCAAATGCGAGTTTTGGCAATGGTTGATCTAAAGAGAATACTTCTGCGTCTTTCGCATCGTCTCCTGCTTTTAGCGTGCCTTTGCCATTTGCTATAATCGCGACTGTTACCGAATGCGTTCCTCGCGGATCTCGCTTGGGGTCAGAATACACATGAAACTGTCGATCAATATCAATGTCAAGATTTGTTTCTTCTTTTGCTTCTCTGATCGCGGCTTGTTCCACTGTTTCTCCGAAATCCACAAAACCTCCTGGAATACTCCAGCCAAACGGTTCTTTTGCTCTGTTGACTAACACTATTCCTCCTTTATGGCGGATGATAATATCGACTGTAATAAGTGGCGCAATTCTTTGTGCAAAGAGATCTTTCCAAGTGTATTCTTTTGTTTCTTCTTTCATCATATCCACTTTTTATTTTTTTTAAGATATTTTTAGAGTAAGTTCAAAATAAATACCCCAACACGCCACGTCAAAAAAGGACGTGGCGTGTTGGGTCCCCACTGCGTTCATGCAGTGGGTGCGTGTTTTATTATTTTCTTAATCTCAAAATGTAACTCACTTGTTCTTACTTTTCTTTCTTTAAAGAACATATTCTTTTTAAAGACTCTTATATTTTTCCATTGCATGTCTCGCATTAAAACAACAAAACAACTTATTGGAGAAGATGTTCTTGCTATTTCTCCTGAACAAAAACGATTTTCAACTCCTGAAATTGTTGCCCACTATCGCGCAGAACGATTAGCATGCGATACTCTTCTTGATCTTTGCTCTGGATTTGGGTTTCAGTCTTTTGCATTCGCAAAAACATGCAAACAGGTTATTGCTATTGAGAAAAACGCTGACGCTGTTGGGCTTGCGCGAAAATACGCAGAAAAGCTGGGCATAAAGAACATTACTTTTATTTGCGGCGATGTTCTCTCTTCAGAGATCTATCGTAAAATTGCGCTTTTAGCGCATGCGCCGAATGTCATTTTCTGCGATCCAGAACGCGCTCCTGCTGAAAAAGAACGAACCCTTGAAACAATTCAGCCGAACATTAAAGAACTTCTTGAACTGTATGGGAAACTTACTCCAAACATCGCGCTTGAACTACCTCCGCATATTTCAAATACTGCGTTTGACGCAGAATATGAGTATCTTTCTGTCGATGGTGCGCTGAATCGTTTGACACTCTATTTTGGTGCTTTGCAACAAGCGCGGAAAAAGCTTGTTTTGTTGCCAGAACATGTTCATATTGTTCAATCGGAAACTTCGGCTGGTGATGTGTCGTTATCTTTTGCACAACTTCAGGAACATGATGATACTTCTCGTTATACGCATCTTCTTGAACCAAACCCTGCGCTTACCTTAACAGGAATGGACGCAGAAGCGTTTGGCTCTTGTTTTTCTGAACAACAGCTTGCTCAACTTGTTTCGAGCAAAGAACTTGTCCGGCTTGTTGTTGGACGAAAAATATTTTTTTTGAGCACTGTTCTTTGCGATTCTCCCTTTTTTGTCTCTTACAAAATTGTGGAGCGCGTTGCTGCTCGTGCAGGTGCTCTTGACAGACAGAAGACCTTGCAGGCACTTCAATCCTTGGCTGCAGAAAAAGTATTGCTTCGCTATACGATTGCTCCTGAGCAATATTGGAAAGAGCGGACCTATTTTGAAAAACAGTTGAAAGGAACTAAAGCATTTCACTTATTTTTCTTTGATGCTGCGTTGATTTGCGAGAAAGAAGCATCTAAAACCATTTAAATTGTGAAAACATCCTCTTTTTATGCTCCACCTTAGCACTATTCTCAAACATTACAAACGTCGTGATATTCAGGAAGCGATGGTTCTTGCTGCACAAGACAGAGAAGTTTCTGTCCGATTTGGTGATGGTGGCTTTGGTAAACGACCAGACATTCTCTCTTATCCAAACGATGTTCTCGAGTTCGCGAAAAAAGGAGCAACATCATTTCACGTCAGCGAAGAGCGCTGGCGCAACGTGATGCAGATTTCGACAGGTATGAAGAAACAAGAGCTTGATTCTGCACGAAAAGGATGGGATCTTGTACTTGACATTGACTGCAAACTCTGGGATTATTCAAAACTTATCGGCCATCTTATGGTGCAGGAATTGCGTTTACATGGCATTAAAAGTATTACTGCGAAATTTAGCGGCAATAAAGGATTTCACATCGCTGTTCCTTTTGAAGCATTTCCCAAAGAAGTGCATGGAGAACCTATTCATCTTCTTTTTCCTGAAGGAGTGCGGCGCATTGCGGAATATTTGACTGTTCGGATTAAACCAAAATTGCTTGAGCATATCAAAGCGCATGATTCTCTTGCAAACGTTGCACGTGATCTTGGCTTACGAGAAGATGACTTTTCTAAGAAAATATGTAGCAATTGTAAAAAAGCACAAAAACAAGAACAAGATAAAGTAGAATTCCATTGTCTTCATTGCGAGAACAAAGAAGAGGGGACATCTGCTGATAAATTCAAAGTTTGTGGCAAGTGTGGTAAAATTATGGAGAAGCTTGATGTTTCTTCTGTTGTTCGCTGTGTGTATTGTAAAAATACCACATTTGTGGAAGAACTTGATCTTGGCCCGCTTTTGCAGGTTGATACTGTATTGATTTCTAGCAGACACTTGTATCGAATGCCGTATTCATTGCACGAAAAATCTGGGCTTTGTTCTATTCCTCTCGATCCTGACGCTCTTTTACAGTTTGACCGTTCTCAGGCAAAGCCTGAGTTGGTGACTGTCTCGCTTCCGTTTCTTTCTTCAGAGGATGTTGTTGCTGGTGAAGCAACGCGACTTATTTTAGAAGCATTTGACGCGCTTCCAGATGACCACAACGCTGCTGATGAAAAAGAAAAAATTGTCAAAAAGTTTGGCACTGTGTTTGAAGAAGAGACCCTGCAACACGCGATTCCTGCTGAATTTTTCCCTCCTTGTATGAAAATAGGATTACGAGGAATGAAAGATGGAAAGAAAAGATTTCTGTTCATGCTCGTCAATTTTCTCCTTTCTACTGGCTATGATTATGCGGCGATTGACGCGGTGCTTGAGGAATGGAACAAGCGCAATCCAGAACCGCTCCGCGAAGTATTGTTGAAAGGGCAGGTGCGGTACGCGCAACAGACGCGCAAGAAAGTCATGCCTCCAAACTGCGATAATACTGGCTACTACAAAGACATGCAGATTTGTCAGCCTGATGGTTTATGTGGACGGATTAAGAATCCTGTCCAGTACGCGAAGAGGCGTGCTTTTTTGGCAAATTTACAGAAGGAAGAGTCTGAAGAAAAAGGTGTGAAAGGGATGCGTGCGCATTTGACTGATGAGCAGAAAGAAATGAGGAAGAAGTTCAGGGAAGGGAAGAAGGAGAAGGTGGAAGGGG
Source organism: uncultured Methanosarcinales archaeon (assembly GCA_964385055.1). Taxonomy (GTDB): domain Archaea; phylum Nanobdellota; class Nanobdellia; order Woesearchaeales; family DSVV01; genus JACRPI01. The sequence goes on along the minus strand of CAYLMH010000006.1, from coordinate 848 downwards.
GTTAGTAGCTATTTATTTTTTCTCTTATTCCTTAGATACTTGTATAATCCTAAACAAAACATAATTGCTAAGGTTGTTGACAAAAGCCCCACAAGGAAATATCCTATTAAAAATATCGTAACTGCAAGAAAAAAAGGGATTTTCTCTTCTTTCTTTACTTTTTCTTTAACTATTATCTCTTTTTTCTCTTTTTCATATTTTCTCTGGCTTACTTCTATAAACATTCCTATATTACCGCAGTCTTTACATTCATAGAAATTATTTACCATGGATGGTAAGTTAAAAAAATGGTTTGCTACTTTGAGTGGCTCAGGAAACTTCCAATCTACACTCCCACATTCTGGACACAAGAGTACCCATTTTTCTGTTTCTCTTTCTTTTCTAAAGAGAATGTTGTTAATTTTTTCTCTTATCTCTCTATTTTCTAAAAGAAAACCAATTATTCCTGTTAATACAATTAAGGAGATAATTAAATAATACATTCTTTATAGAGTGTATTCCTCCTTTAAAATACTTATTCTTGCCTTACCTCACAAACCTAAATCTTGGCACTTCTTTTCCATCAACAATGACATTTTCCAGAAACATCTTCTTTGGGCGTACCCACAACGTATTCGCGTCTTTTCCTCTGACTGGATCGTCATGTGTATAAACGACCATTTCTTCCATTGTTTCGCTGTGAAAAGCAACGCCAAGAACTTCAACCATCATTCCTTTGAAATGCAGATACTTTCCTTTTTTGATTTCGCTCATAAAAGAAGAAGAGAATAAAATTATATAAACTTTACGGCAACCACGTCTTCTGATTCTTCAATTTCTGCGGGAGATAATCGCTAATAACGAAGTTT
>CAYLMH010000005.1:196-67807 GCA_964385055.1 uncultured Methanosarcinales archaeon | reverse complement strand
GAAATGCACCACGAACAACAGCAGACAGCAGAACCAGGAGACAACGTTGGTATCAGCGTTCGCGGTTTCACTAAGAAAGACATCGCACGAGGAGACGTTATTGGTCCAGCTGAAAGCTTCCCAACTGTTGCAAGCGAATTCACTGCGCAGATCGTTGTGTTGAATCACCCAACTGTTATCACCGTAGGATATACACCGGTATTCCACATCCACACTGCACAAGTTGCTTGTCAGGTTGTTGAGATTGTCAAAAAACTCAACCCAGCAACAGGAGAAGTCTTACAAGAAAAACCAGACTTTATCAAAAACGGCGATGCAGCTATTGTTAAAATCAAGCCAATCCAACCATTGTGCATTGAAAAACAAAAAGAGATTCCACAACTTGCACGATTCGCTATCCGCGACAGCGGTGCGACAGTCGCAGCAGGTATGTGCATCGATCTCGTTGCAAAACCAATGTAGGTAACCTATATTATTTTTTTATTTTATTTGATATTGTTTTGCTCGTCGGAGCAAAATGATTACCTTTTTATATAACCTCAGAATCCATTTTGAATAACACATTCAGAAATGGGGAACACAAACCATGCAAAAAGCACGAATCAAGTTGGCATCGACAGACATTGATAAGATCAATGAAATTTGCCGAAACATCCACGAAATTGCGGAAAAGACAGGCGTCCAAATGCGCGGTCCTATTCCATTGCCAACAAAGAATTTGAAGGTTACTACTCGAAAAAGTCCAGACGGTGAAGGAAAAGCTTCTTGGGAACGTTATGAAATGCGTATCCACAAACGATTGATCGATCTTGGCGTTGATGAACGAGCTTTGCGATTAGTTATGCGTGTTCCAATCCCCGAAGGATTACAAATTGAAATTGAAATGGTGGAGTAATTCTTTTTTAGGTGTTTTTTATGTTTGGTTTAACAGAAATTCTTTATTCGCTTTCACATTCTGCAGGGCAACGCTATGAATGCGCGCGCTTTGATGTGTATGAAAGACATCGTCATCCTTTAGGGCATCGTTCTGATGCAGGAAGATCATATGCAATTCGAGTTGCTCGTGAAACTGCTCTTGTTGGTATGAGTATGTATACAGCAACATTTCATCCAAGAAAACATTCTGTTGATGTAGCTGATTTCAGGTTATAATCATGAGTCTCGTTGAACGCATTGCAGATTTCAGAGTTGCTCGTAGAGCTTTTTTGAATCATTATATGCCTCCTCAAGGAACTACTCCTTCTACTTATGGCATTCTTGTTCGACCACTCCATGAAGCTGCTGCGACTTATGAAGCAATGTTTTTTGGACCGCAAAACTATTCTTTTAAACCTCGCGTACAAGAAGGGAATGTTACTTATTTACTTTGATTATTCTTAAAGAGAATTTTATTCACAAGTAGGAATCATTTTTCTAGTTACTGTATCTTTAGTTAATGCAAATTCCCTTGATCTATTTCCTTCTGCATCCTGTGCGTACACAATAAATCCATATCCTCTTGCAATATACCCTGGAACATAAAATGATGCATCTTGTGGACTTGCATTTCCAATGAGTTCTAATCGAGTTTCTTCGCCTTTCCGAGTTGCATATGCTTGCATATGTTTTGCATCTCTATCTTCAAAATGAACAGTCGCATGATCATCACTTCTTCTTATGCATTCATTTGCAGGAGGCGTTTTACTGTAGTAATGGTTTGGTTCATTTTTTACATCCTCAGAAATTGGTTTCAATGCAACAAAACCGTTTTTTGTGAAGACAGGGAATGGGACAATGCTTTCAGGTTCTGCGAACTCATTTCTTGGAGCATAATGCCCACGTACTGTGAAGATACCATCCATTCCTACAAGAAGTTTATCAATTACAAAGCATGTTTCTGGGTTAAGTTTATCTGACTCAATTTTTTTAAGTGTGATATAATCTACTTGTTTATCTGGTCGCTGATACGTGACTTCTGCTCGCTCTACTGCTCGCGCAATGCAGAGTTGATATTCAAGATGTGGTGGAATTTCTACTACTTCTGCTTCATTCTCTTTGTCTTTTCCTAACCTTCTCTCCCAGTCTTTCGTTTCTTCTCTGATTTCCCACGAAGATGATTTTAGAGAGACAGAACCATTTTGTGTATATACATCAACAGACCATGAACTTAAATGTGTTCTAGGTGTTGTTTTAGGAATTGGGACATAATACCCATCACGATAATATCCAGAGCGCTCTTCAGCTTTATATCCTACTTCAATCATAATTTTACTTTCTGTGGACGTTGTCGATATAAGTTCTTTTGGAATTAAGAAGCAGATATCATCTTCTGAACCATATCTTGACAATTGGATTCTTGTCTCTCCTATTGCTTTGCGTGCATATCCATATTCAAATTGATCAGAAGAACAAATATATTGTCCTCTCTCATCTTTTTCAATTCTCCAGTCTTCATCCTGCGCAAAAGCAAGTGATGAACTGAGGACAAGTGTTGTTAATGCGATGCTCATACTATTGAAGAAACGGCTGTTGTTTTATAAAGTTTGTTTCTATAAAGGGGTGACAGTTGTGCTCTTTTTTCCCTAAAATCATATATACTTACTCTGTTCTCCATCTGTTATGATAACCGAAGCAGCTACAGCACCAAAGAAAAAAGTCCTTATTATTGATGACCAATATCCTCTTCGCGAATTCCTCGAAACATTACTTGAAGATGATTATGATGTCATCAAAGCAGAATCTGCTATCGAAGCACATACTGTTCTTCACGAATCTGTTGATCTCATTATTCTTGATATTATGATGCCAAATTTTGATGGATACGCGTTTTGCAAAGAACTCAAAAGCAGCATTGTGACAAAACATATTCCTATCATGGTCTTAACTGCAAAGCATCAACTTGCTGATTTGCAGCCTGCAATTGACGCTGGCGCTGATGAGTATTTGACAAAACCATTTGAACATGACTATTTCATGAAACGGGTAAAGATTCTTGTTGAACGAATAAAAGAAGATGATATTCCATTGCAGGGAAAATTACTGCAGTTTGGCGGTGGATTTCATTATGTTCGGAGAAAAAACATATAAACAAATTCCTTTTACTTCTCTTCATGGCAATACTGAAATCAGAAACAAAAGAAATCGAAGTTCCAGATGGTTCTCCTATTCAGCTTGCTGCTGATGAACTGGGTGTGATGTTTGGTTGCCGTCATGGGATGTGCGGAACCTGTCAAACAGAAATTCTCGAAGGAATTGAAAATCTTTCCGTGCCAAACGAACGCGAAGAAGCAATGGGCGCAACAGGACCCTTTCGATTATGCTGCCAAGCAGAGATTAAGAACGGGGTCGTGAAGATTAGGGTTTAATTCATTTTCTGAGCAACTTTTATAAACATTTCTTCTTTTCTTTACCTTATGGAAGTAGTAACAACAGAACTTGCAGCACGGGTAGATCAGTACATGAAGCGCTATGCTCCAAATCAGCCGGTTCCTCGAATGTATCTTGATCCTCTTCCTTGTGATGACGCTGTTGTGAGTGTTCCACAGCGCATGTACTCTTTCTCGCGCGGAGGAGATCCTCACTATACTCGATATCTTGAAACCTTAGGTCTTAGTGTTTGCATAGGTCTTACTGTTTATGATCCGAAAACAAAGGTTGGTTGCATTGCGCATTTGGATAATCGTAAGGGAATTAAACCACATCCTAATGATCGGGAACCACATTTTCTTCTAAAACTTGCTCATGATCTCAAGAAATTTAATAGTCCAGGACCTTATCAGGTGCGGATTGTTGGTGGTTGGAAGGGAATTTCAGAACATACGCTTCTTCCTCTTTTTGAAACTCTTTACCATCTTGATCCTTTTGAAGTTGTTGAACTTGCTGCTCTTGAGCCAATGCCTTGGGGATCTCAAGTACTGAGTGTTATTCTTGATCTTGAAGATGGTGTACTCTATAATTCATCAGCAAGACATAGATCCAATAATGAAGTGGCAGAAAGGATATCACGTGTTCTCATTGATATGGATTTTACTGGGATTTATGTTCCTCATAAGGATCCGCGAGGACTTTGATTTCTTTTTTGTTTATTCTTTTTCATTTATTATTTTGCATTTTCTTTTCATAATAACCCCAATTTACTTTGGTAAATTGGGTCCCCCTGACATTCAAGCAAACTAAGCGATTGTGTGTGGACTTTAAACTAGAAAAACGTGGTGGTATGAAAAAAAAGAATAAGAAGAAATAAAATAGTAAAAAAATTACATCTCCGGCATTCCATGATCATGTGGCGCTTCAGGCGCTTTCTTGCCTGCCGCAATCACATCATCAATGCGCAAAATCATAATCGCGACTTCTGCCGCGGAACTTATTGCCTGCGTTTTCACTTGCAATGGTTCAATGACATTCGCTTCAAGAGCATTCATGACTTTTCCTGAAAAGACGTCAATGCCTGCCCACTTGCTTCCTTTGTCATGCTCTGCTTTTAATTCCGCAATCACGTCAATAGGATCAAGACCTGCGTTTTCCGCGAGTGTTCGTGGAATTACTTCCATTGCTTCTGCAAACGCAAGCACCGCAAGCTGTTCTCTTCCTCGTAATGATTCTGAAAACTTTCGTAATTCTTTTGCAAGCTCTATTTCAGGAGCTCCTGCTCCAGCAACGACTTTGCCAGAACGAACTGTCGCAGCGACTACCCCAAGCGCGTCTTCCACCGCACGCTTGACTTCATCAATCACATGCTCTGTACTTCCGCGGATCAACAATGTCACTGCCTTTGGATTTTTACAGTTTTCAATAAACGTCATGTTTTCATTGCCGACATTTTGTTCTTCAACATCTGCTGTGCCTAAATCAGTTGCGTTTAAGTCTTCGATATTGGAAACAGTTTTTGCGCCTGTTGCTCTGCTGAGCGCGTCCATATCAGATTTCTTTACTCTCCGGACTGCGAAAATTCCTTTCTTCGCAAGGAAATGCTGCGCAAGATCGTCAATGCCTTTCTGACAAACAACAACATTTGCTCCAATTTCTGCAATCTTGTCTACCATTTTCTTGAGCATTCGTTCTTCTTGGTCGAGGAATGCCTGCATTTGCATGGGATCATTAATTTGGATCTTCGCGTCTGTTTCTGTGCTCTTGATTTCAATCGCACAATCAATGAGTACTATCTTTGCGCTTTTGACGATTTTCGGCATGCTATTATGCACGCGTTCTTTGTCAAGGACAATGCCTTTGATGAGTTGAGAATCTTCAATCGCTGCGCCTGTGCGTTTTTGGATCTTGACATTGTTCAAGTCAATAACCATTTTGTTTGGCTGCTGTTCTGCGATTGCGCCAATTGCTTCGACTGTTAACGCTGCAAGATGATCTTTAGACGATTCCGCACCTTTTCCTGTCATTGCAGTTGTCGCGATCTTTGTTAATTCTTCTTTGTCATTTGGTTGCACTGTTTTTGCGATATTGTGGAGCACTTCCTGCGCTTTCTGCGCCGCAAGTCTGTACCCTTTTGTAATCATAGTTGGATGGATTTCTTTTTCTAAAAGGCTCTCTGCTTTTTTGAGAAGTTCTCCTGCAATAATCACTGCAGTTGTTGTTCCATCGCCGACTTCAGTTTCCTGTGTTTTCGCGATTTCAACAATCATTTTTGCTGCGGGATGTTCGATTTGCATTTCTCTCAGAATCGTAACGCCGTCGTTGGTGACGATGATGTCGCCTAATGAATCTACTAACATTTTGTCCATTCCTTTTGGACCTAATGTCGTGCGGATGGTTTCTGCAACAAGTTTGCCTGCCATAATATTATTCTGCTGCGCGGTTTTTCCTGTTGTTCGTTGTGATCCTTCTGGAAGAATATAGATTGGTTGTACTTGCTGTTGTGTCATTGTTGTTACCTCGTTTCGTTCGCTTGTTTTTTGTTATTTTCTGATATTATTTTACACTAATTAATAAAAGGTTAAATTGTGTAGTAGATCTTTGCGGGTGCGTGTTTTGTCGGCTGTTGAGCGATTGTTTTCTCTTGTTCTGTGGAAGCACGGCTCTTTTTTAAAGGTTGTGCAAGAATTTTGTTACTACTTGAGGTTTAGGAAATATTACTTGCTTTTTCTTTCTTAGTGCTTGATTTTGAAAAAATAAATGCGACTTCTTTTTTTTTCACAACCATCAAGTTTCACTTTTCCCTCTATATTTTAGTGACATAAAACACAAAGTATATATACCCATAAATTACGGAAAAAGACAAGTGTGTTGCGATTATTCATTATTTTTATTATAAAAAAAGAGGGTTGTTGCGTATGGTTGGAAAAAAAAGTGGGTTTCGAAGTATTCTAGCTACAATCAGCATAAGCATATTGCTCGTGCTGCTTCTCATGCCGTTTGCGTCTGCGAAGATCACTATTCTGAACAATTTCAAAGATATGTACAACCTCGGTGATACTGTTACTGTTGATGGATATGTTGTCGCAGCAACTACTGCTGACGCAATGTTCTCTCTTGAACTTCAATGTCCTGGATATTCCAAAGTGAACTCGGTGAACTTGAAAATAAACAAAGGACAGAAAGTCACGTTTACTTCTCTTGGCATTTCAAGTTTCCTGCTTCCAAGCGATATTGAAGGAGTTTGCGACGTTGAAGCAACATTCAACGGCGAATCCGCGAACTCCGATTCCTTCACTGTCCTGAATGATCTTCTCGGATCATTTGAAGTGGGCGCTGATACGTATCAACTTGGCGATACGATGACTCTTTCAGGTATTGTGTTTAAACTTGATGGATCTGATGTTAGTGGCACTGCAACCATTTATCTCAAAAAGCAAGGATCTTATCCTACGCAGCTTGATACTGCGACGGTGACGAATGGCGCACTTTCCTACTCTAAACAACTTTCCAACTTAGAATATGGAACCTACTACATTGATGTTAAAGTTATTGACGGTGTTGGCAACAGCCAGTATTTTGAAAATGTTGATTATTTTACCATTAATACACTTCTCACTATTCGCGCGTCTTCTTCTAAATATCAATATGAACCAGGAGAAGAAGTCGTTATCAGTGGAGACATTGACAGTAGTGTTGATACGTCCACTCTTGATGTGGTCATTACATTTGACACTCTTCGTTATACGACAAAACCGTCAGGGCAAAATTTTGAATACAGATTCTTTGTTCCAAAGAATATGAAATCTGGAGATTATACGCTTGGCGTGAGTGTGAGTGATTCCTATGGGAACACAGGAAGCGATGATTTCATTCTTACTGTCAAACAAATTCCTACAAAAATTGTCAACGATATGAGTAAAACAAGTTATAATCCTGGAGAGACACTCTCTTTTGAAGTGGATCTCTTTGATCAATCAGACAAATCCATGTCCGCTTCTGTCTCTGTGAAGATAACAGATCCATCTGGCGCAACATTGTATAATGGTGTTGTCAATACTGGTCAGCAGATTGAGTTAGAATTTGGAAAATACAGCACGCCTGGAACATATGTGATCACTTCAACTTATACAGCAAAAAATCTTGAAGACACTGATCGCGTCACTGTCGCGTCTGTCTCTGGCGTGAGTTCTTCTCTTGATGGAGAAAAGATAACGATTGTCAATGATGGAAACGTTCCTTATGATGATCGTGTTGATCTCATCCTCGTGAAAGAAGAAGATGGCAAAAAATATTATTATGTTCTTGCGAAAGATGTCGCGCTTGAACCAGGAAAAGAACAAACGTTTGATTTGTCCTATGATGTTCCTGAAGGACAATATACTATCCTTGTTGATGATGGAGAAACAGATCTTTCTTCTCTTGAAGACGCAGAACTTGCGGATTATGTTTCAGGTCTTGAAAGCATGACTGGGGCAGCTGTTTATTCAGATGTTCCTTTTAGCGACGATAACAGACCATTTGGCACAAAAGTAGATCAGGGCTTGTCTACAGTTACTGGCGCAACAACATTAAGCAGTTATGATCGAAGCGTTACACCGTGGTTCTTATTGCTTATCTTGTTCATCTTTGGTGGTTTGCTTGGATTGTATGGTTACCAGCACAGAACAGTGATTCAACAGGCATATGAAAATTACAAAAAAAAGATCAAACAAAAAGCAGAAGAAGAAGGCGGCTTTTTGTCTACTATGAAACATGAAGGCGCTGAAGAAAGCAATGATGGCGATATTTCTGAAGATCAGGTTGCACAATTACTTGCATCTCAAGGAGTGAGTGCTGCTGTTAGTAAGACTGAAGAAGTTGTTGCTAAACCAGCACCTGCTCGTGTTACTGCGAAACCGGGAACGCCCACTATCATGTTTGACACTGCTGCTCGTCAAACAACATCTACGACTGTTGGCGCTGCTCGTTATGGAGAAAATAAATTCTCTACTTTCGGTAAGTCTCCGCAGGCACTCGCGCAGCCAAAACCTACTCTAAAGAAACCGGTGATGGAAGCGAAGATTGACCCTATGACTGGCAAGAAAATTAATAGATTCAGTACATGGAGTCCGCCTTCAACAGCAGGTCTTGATGAAAAATCATTCCCTGCGAAGAATCCTGTCAAAGAACCGTCTGCTCTCGAAAAAGAAAAAGAGAAGGCAGTGTACGATGATATTGATGAGGACTTTTTAAGAGATGAGAAGTTTTAATTTCTTTTTTTTTTAATAATTTCTTATGTCCAATAGATATCTTCATCTTTCTCGTTTGTCTTGAAAATTAAAATAACAAACTCTTCGTTCGTGTCATTGATAAACTCATGAACATCGCCAGGTTCACAGAGAAAGAAATCATCTGGCTTACATCGAAATTCTTTGTTGTTCATTTTAATTATTCCTGTTCCGCTTTTCACATAGAACACTTCTACTGTTTTTTTGTGGACGTGCGGTTTTATAGAGGTTTGTGGCTGAAATTTGACGACTTGAAATAGCGCGCCAGAGCAGCGTAGATCTTTTTCTGTAAAAGGCACATCTTTGCTGTAGGTATATCTCGGTTTGAATTCAAGAGTCGATAATTTTTTTGCTTTTATTTTATTCACCCATAATATGGATGCTAAGCTCTCGTTTTCTTGGTCCATCAAGATCAAAGAAAAGGACAGACTGCCATTTGCCTAAAGAAAGCTTTCCTTCTTCAAAAGGAATACTCTCTGATGCGTTGAGTATGAGCGCTTTCAGATGCGCATGTCCGTTTAGAGGCTCATCTACTGGACATTCCCTTAAATGAATATCATCATGCAAATACTTTGCTTTTGTTGGTGCAATCTCTTCTAGTTTTTTTTGTACGTCTTCCAGAAGCCGCTTTTCCTTTTCATTGACACAGAGCGCTGTTGTTGTATGCTTTGTGAAAACACAGACTATTCCCTGCTTCATTTTACTCTCTTGAATGATTTTATTTATTTCTCCAGTGAGATCAATAATCTGAATCTTCTTTTCGCTTATAATCTCTATTTTCTTTATTTGTTGTTCCATGTTGTAGTGATGCCTCTCATGTAGTCTCTTGGTAGGAGTTATGACTATATGTTCTTTTAGCCTACATATGTAGGTCTTTTTGTTGCTTTTTAGAAGATTTTAGTGCTCATTAAATCCTTCTCCGAAAATACCGGGGAGAAGTTTTGATTCTGCTTTTCGGAGATGTTCTTCAAATGTCACTCTTGAGATCTTCATTCCTTTTGCGAGATCTTCCAAATAGACTTTTCGTGGAAATTGATAATATCCTTCTTTGATCGCCATACGAAGCGCGTCTTTTTGTTTTTCTGTCATTTTTGGCATGACATGCGGCATAAAGATCTCTGTGAAATCTTCTTCTTTTATAGAAAGCACTTCAATGTGGAAATGTTTTTTGAAGACTTTAAACATTTCATTGATAATTTCCTTGTCCCACGCGCCAAAATACCAATCTTCTTTGCCATTCTTATGCACTATTGGCTTTAGGAGAAAGATCTTTGGCGTGTAATAATTGGTGGTATGGTGATCATCTGCCCGAAATCGCATATGAGAAAGATAGACGTTTCCTTTTCCTTTGAATTCCATTGTTCGTTGATCTTTCTTTACTGCCTTGATAAACTTCTCAATGTCTTCTTTTTTTCCTGTGAGAATGTTCACATTCGTGTGAAAGCGCCATTTTCCCTCTACATACGAATTCAGTGGATACATGGATATAACTACATTGTATTTTGTCGCATTGGAAAGATAAATACAGTTTTTATGCCAGACTCTAAAATGACCAAGCCACATGCTGTTGTTTATGGTATTGTTGTTATATAAACGTTTGGCTTTAGAAACCTTTAAGAATCCTTTTTCTTTCTTTATCTCTTATGAACTTTAGTGCTATAGTTAACAAATATTCATTGGATCACAAGACATGGACACATAAAGGGTTTCATGGCATTCTCCATTTCTTTTTTGCAGTTGGTGAGCAGGCGCTCAAACCCATGCACACGTATTTTGGAGAATCACATTCCATTACTGTTTTTTATTTTTCTCGTGATCTTGGGCATTGGTATTGGTGCAGCGAAGATATGATTCGTTTGCGAAAATCCTTTATTAAGAAAGTGCATGATAATCCTGCTCTTCTTGATACGCTCAAAAAAGAGTGGCATGATCGGCTTGTTCTTTTAAATAAAATTGCTCATCGAGTTGATACCACTGATCTTTCAAAACTGGACAATGATGCGCTTCTTTCTCTCTATCAAGAATGGTATGCTGCATACCTCGCAGAGTATGGTATTGCTATTGGCTATCAAGATGCGTTTTCTATGCATGCACAAGACTTTCTTTTCCCTCATTTTTCTAAGATCATAAAAGAGAAGGGCTTTGAAAAGCCTCTTGATGAATACTACCTTGCGCTTGTTAGTCCTGTTGATGAGTCGTTTATTACTCAAGAATATAGAGATCTGCTTCATATTCTTCTTTTCATGAAACAGAACAACATGAGTATTGATGCAGTAGATTCTCTTTTGGAAAAGCATGCGCAAAAATATCACTGGATGCAAAATAATTATGCGAAGGACACTTGTCTTGATCGTGCGTATTTTAAAGCGCAGCTTCGTGATATCTTAAATAAAGATCCAAAAGCGGAAATTCAGCGGTTAGATAAAGAGCTTGTTGCTATTAAAGAGAAGAAAGAAGCATTAATTAAGAAATTAGATCTTTCTCTTGAATCACTTTATCTTATTAAAATTACAGAACTTTTTGCTTATATGCAGGATGAGCGCAAAAAATATGTTCTCCTTGCAACGCATTATCAGAATAAATTTCTTCAAGAATTTGGAAAAAGGTTGCATTTGGATAGAAAACAGATGGAATATACATATATCCATGAGTTGAAGGATCTTTTACATCGTAAGAAAATAGACACTTCTGTTTTTGAAGAAAGAAGGGAGGATGTTCTTGTTATTCATACACTTGATGGTTATGAAGTGTTTAGCGGTGCTCTTGCTCAAAAAATTCATCGTGCTGTTTTTGAGGAAGAACAAAAAGAAGTGACGGAATTTAAAGGGATGATTGCTTGTCAGGGGAAAGTTACTGGTCCTGTTAAAATCGTTCAAAAGATTCACGATGTCATTAATGTTTCTCAAGGTGATGTTCTTGTTGCAACTATGACAAGACCTGAAATGGTTCTTGCAATGAAAAAGGCAGTTGCAATTGTGACAGATGAAGGTGGGATTACATCACATGCAGCAGTAGTAAGTAGGGAATTAAGCATTCCTTGTATTATTGGAACCAAGATAGCAACCAAAGTCCTTCATGACGGCGATCTTGTTGAAGTTGACGCAACAAAGGGAATTGTACGAAAGTTGAAGTAAAGATTAAAAAACTCATCTCCCTTTTTCTCCTTCATGTGCGGCATATTCGGCGTTTTCGGAAATACCATTGATCCAAAACAGGCAGAGCGCTCCTTTGATCAGATTGTCCACAGAGGAAAAGACGCAGTTGGAAAAATAGAAGAGAAGGATAAAGCTCTCTTTCACTGTCTCCATGCGATTGTTGGTCATGTCAAACAGCCATTCATTTCTGGTCAATCAACATTTATGACGAATTGTGAAATCTATAACTGGCAGGAACTGAATGCAAAATACAAATTGCACGCTCGGAATGACGCGGAATTGTTGTTTTTACTTCTTGAGAAAAAAGGACTTGCTGCTCTTCATGAACTTGATGGGGTGTACGCTTTCTTTTACCAAAAAGGTAATATTGTGTATCTTGCTCGCGATATCATCGGCGAAAAATCATTATGTTATGTATCTGAGGATCGTACATTTGCGTTTGCTTCTGAGGGAAAAGCATTGGCGCAGTATGGAAAATCTCACTTCCTTTTGCCGACAGAAATTTTGCTGTATGATGTTACGACGCATCAACTCAAAAAAGAACAGCGCGTATTTTTTACGCTTCCCAAAGAAACAAAAGATTCCAAAGAAAAAATAGTGAAAGAACTAGAAGAAAAACTCTTCTTCGCAGTTGCAAAGCGCCTTGAAGGAATTGATCATTTTGGTATTTTGTTTTCTGGCGGTATTGATTCCACACTTCTTGCGTTCATTTCTAAAAAATTAGGGAAGAACTTTACTTGTTATACTGCTGCGTTTGCAGATGGAAATACTCGAGACGCTCCAGATTTATTACAGGCGCAAGAGGTTGCAGAAAAACTTGGTTTTGCTTTGAAGACAAAGATATTAACCCTTGATGAAACTGAAAGAGCAGTGCGTGACGTTGTTCGCATTATTGAGACGACAGATGTCGTGAAAGTTGGTGTTGCATTGCCGTTTTATGTCTGTAGTCAAATGGCTGCAGCTGATGGGCATAAAGTTCTCTTGAGTGGACTTGGTTCTGAGGAGTTGTTTGCTGGCTATCAGCGACATCTTGATGTCTTGAAAAATAAAGGAAATGTCAATGAAGAATGTTTGCGCGGATTATCGTTGCTTTGGGATAGAGATTTGTACCGTGATGATTTGGTGACTATGGCGCATACTGTTGAATTACGTTTGCCTTTTTTGGATTATGATCTGATTCGATATTCTCTTGCTGTTCCTGCGAAATATAAACTCAATGAAGAGCAGAATAAAGTAATATTGCGGGAAGTTGCTCAGCGAATGGGTGTTCCTTCTTCTCTTGCTTCTCGAAAGAAAATCGCTGCACAGTATGGCAGTAATTTTGACAAGGCCTTGGAGAAATTGGCGAAGAAGAATGGAATGAAAAGTAAGAAAGAATGGTTGGAATCGTTACATCTCTAATAATTCTCGTGCATTTTCAAATCGTGGCCATCCTTCTTCAGTTGGTCTTCCATCATAAAACCAATCTCCAAAGCCTTTTTTGAAAAACGAAGATCCGATTTTTCTTATACGAAGTTGCTTACCATCATATGAGTCCACATCCCTTAAAGGAACATATAAATAACTTTCATCTAACATATCTATTGCTTCTACTATTTTTAAGACAATTGCTTTACATTCAGGATGGTAAATTATTGTTTTCTTTTCTTGCGTTACATTTCGTGTTCGTAATACATCCTCAAAAAGAACAGTTTCTTCGGATTTTATTCTTTTTCCTGCATAAAATCGAAAATATCCTACATACGGATGACTATTAAACGAAAAATAGAGTGCTCCAGGATCATCTAAAAAACGTGCATATGCTTCTAATTGATCTTTTTTGTAAGGATTGTATAAACAAGAATCTATATTTTTTGCTATTTCTTCAAGTTCAGAAGGTGTTCTAATATTAGATATTGTTACGGGTTGAGAGAATCTTACTTGTGGTCTTGAACGAGAAATGAATCCTGCACTTTGTAATAACGTGCTAATATCATTAATGTCATCATAATGAAATTGAATTTCAAATGGTTTTTGTTTTATTTTAGCGATTTGTTCAAGCATAATGGAACAAATAATAGTCGGTTTATAAAATTATAATAAGAAAGACGCCAGCGCTCGGATTCCTCTGAGTTTACGAAGAGGTGCCAAAAATTCGCAGAATTTTTGTGCATGTTCAAATCTGATAAGAAAAAACGCCGGCGCTCGGATTTGAACCGAGACTCCCTTTCGAGAAGTGGTTTTCGAGACCACCGCAGTAGCCAGATTGTGCCACGCCGGCAATATAATAAGTATAATTTTCGGGAAGTTTAAATGTCTTTTCTTGATTTCTTTTAATAAAAATATAAAGATACTTTTTGCGATGCTAGACTACAGAGAAGCGTTGCTGGTGCGTGTAAGCAAATACGTTTAGGAACAACTTAAGAAATACCGTGCAACAAGATGTGCTTGAAAGTGTGAAGGCATTCTTTGATCAGGAGCAAGAATTGCATATTCTCCGCGAACAAGATGTTGTGCATTAAAAAAAGTGTCTGCATTGCTTCTTTTTATCCAAGAATAGATTCTATCAATACTTTCTTCTTGAGATATGCCTGCTTGCTTTTGGCAATGGTGAACATATGGAGCAACTGTCCAAAAAAAGAATACTCCTTCTCCTTCATATCCCACAGTCTCTCTTACCTGATGCCACACTTCAGTTGCTTCTTTTGTAGGTTTCTTTGCAAGATATACTAGAAAATCTCTGGAAAATGCTTCACAAATACTGTTTTGCAGTCTTTCATGCGATACTCTCATTTCTTCGTCTCTGCTATCTAACTTAGGGTCATATTTTCTTCCATACATTTGTCCCAATGGTTGTGCAAGTCTATGAAGATGTGCGATAGTTCTTGATGAAGCGTATTTTTGCAGACTATCTCTATCGAGAGATTCTGCTGCTATGATTTCAGCAAGATACGCCTCATGTAAAGAATTTGCTCTGCTCAGAGAGTGTATTCCTTTTCTCTCTGCAACAAGCAAATGCGTATCTCTTTCACACCATCTCTGAAAGTGATCGTAAACATGAAAAAATCTTAGCTCTATCTCTCGCTTTTGATCAGGATCAGAAGAAAGCGGATTTAGGC
Source organism: uncultured Methanosarcinales archaeon (assembly GCA_964385055.1). GTDB lineage: Archaea > Nanobdellota > Nanobdellia > Woesearchaeales > DSVV01 > JACRPI01. The sequence continues at coordinate 52,939 of CAYLMH010000005.1, read as the reverse complement.
CAAATAAAAGACTAATTTCTTCTTCTTGATATGTAAGAAATCCGTTATACTGTCTTGCTGCTCTTCCTCTTACTTCTTTCTCAAAAAATATTGGATTGAAATGGAGATACTCTTCTAACATCTTACAGAAGAATCGAGAACTATTTTTAAAGATTTCTCAGAAACAAAGTGGCAAAATATATAAACGAAACCCTGTTTAATGTCTCCATGGTCGGCAAAGGCAATCCAAAACAACTCTACGATATTCTTATCATTGGAACAGGAGTGACTGGCTGGGGCGCTGCGATGTATGCAGGCAGAATGCAACTCAAAACATTAATTGTTGGCGATACTCCTGGCGGAACCATTATGCTGACAGATGACGTTGAAAATTATCCGGGTTTCAAAAAATTGACAGGTCCGCAGTTGGCAGATAACATTGAACAACACGCACGAGAATATGACATTGATGTTGAAGATGGACTGGTCAATGATCTTGCGCAGGACAAAAAGAAGCATATTTTCACCGTGACCACAAAAAATGGATCTTCTTTCAAAGCAAAAACAGTATTGCTTGCGACAGGAACAAAACCACGAAAACTCGGTGTTCCTGGAGAAGACAATTATTTTGGCAAAGGAGTGCATACCTGCGCGCTTTGCGATGGTGCATTTTACAAAGAAAAGATTATCGGTGTTGTTGGCGGATCTGATTCTGCTGCGAAAGAAGCATTGCTCTTAACCCAATGGGGTAAAAAAGTATATATTATTTACCGTGGAGAAAAAATCAGACCAGAACCCGTCAACATGACTCGTATTGAGAAGAAAATTAAAGAAGGGAAAATTGAAATTATCAGCACGACTAATGTTGTTGAAGTCAAAGGAGAGAAATATATTACTGGTGTTGTCTTTGACAAAGCCTATCATGGAAAAAAAGAATTTAAACTTGATGCGTTATTTATTGAAATAGGACACATCGCGCTTTCAGACCTTGCAAAGAAAATTGGCGTTACTTTAAACGCTAAAGGAGAAGTTCCTATTGACAGAGACGCGCAAACCAATGTTCCTGGCTTTTACGCAGCAGGTGATGTTTGTGACACTCGCTTTAAGCAGGCAATCACTGGTGTCGCGGAAGGGGTTCTTGCTGTCTTTTCTGCGTATACCTATCTTAATGAAAACGAAAAATTGTGGGAATGATTTCTTATATTCCTTTTGGATGAGCTTTCTCTCTTTCTCTCATGCAAACCTTTAAAAGACAACCTCTGTTTTTACCCCTTTATGAAGACATTATTCCTCGAAGCACACGTTGCAATGGAGATAGCACTTTCTTCTGAACAAATTAAACAGCTTCCAAGAGAACTTGGACTCTTTACAACGATTCAATTTATTGATTCTATCGAGGGCGTTTTGCAGCAATTAAAGGATGCAGGCATTACAGTCCATCTTTTGAAAGGCAAACATACACAGCGTGCTGGACAAATTCTTGGCTGTGAATATCTTGATTATCCTGCGCCAGCATTTCTCTATATTGGCGATGGTGTTTTTCATCCGCAGGCAATCGCAATAAAGAATGAAAAACCTATTTTTTGTTACAATCCTTACACCAAGCAGATGGTGCTTTTTGATCGAAAGGATATTGATCTTGCTGTTCGGCAGCACAAAGTTTCGATCATGAAATTTCTTGAAGCAGACAATATTGGCGTTTTGATTTCGACAAAACCAGGACAGCAGTTTATGAAACGCTGTTTATTGTTTAAAGAAAAATGCGAAGCAAAAGGAAAGAAAGTATATTTACTCTTATCCAACACTGTTGATTTTGTACAAATGAATAATTTTCCGTTTGTGCAGTGTTGGGTGAATAGCGCATGCCCTCGCATTGGGATTGATGATAAAAATAAAGTAGACAAACCAATGGTAAACTTGGAAGATGTCTTTGAGATGGTTTGAAAACAATGGCAATAATTAGAATTAAGGGATATGATATCAATACTCCCACTATTCGTGATTCGTATGACAGGCGAGCAGTGCAATACAAAAACAATATTATTTTGACACTTAAAAAACTTGGCCTTACAGAAGATGATATTGATATTCCACAAGATGTCAGCGCTTTCAAGAACGCGCCCGCGTCTGCGACGTGGTACATGGATGGTCGTCGTTTATACTACAGCTACAAAATTGCGAACAAATATGTAGAGAATCTTTCTATTGTTTTCAAAGTTATTGAACTTGAAGTTAATGCGTATCTTTCTGGTCATAAAACACTTGAAGAATTTTTCAGCTCTTTTTCAGAAGAAGATGATGTTGAAGAAGAACGGAAACAAGCACGCATTACTTTAGGCGTTGATCCTACTGAGACGAACATGGACATTATTAACGCAAAATATAAGGAACTTGCCAAGAAAAATCATCCTGACATGGATGGTGGCGATACAGAGAAATTCAAAGCGATCAACCGCGCGCATAAGACGCTGAAACGAGAGTTGCAGTGAAATTGACAGGAGCATTTAAAAATGAACACTGTTATCTATACCATATTAAGGGCTTTTTAACTACTGGTTGATTAGTTATTCAACAAGTTTGTTGATTGGTCTTTGAAAATCAAGTAAACAACATACGGAGATAAACAACATGAAAGGAACAATAAAATTTTTTAATGAAGCAAAAGGCTTTGGATTTATCATTGCTGAAGACGGAACACAAGTTTTTGTCCACAAATCAGCACTCGCAGAAGGCGTCACTTTACGCGAAAATGATTCTGTTACCTTTGACGTCGAACAAGGAGATAGAGGATCAAAAGCAGTTAATGTGAAGAAAGAATAATTATATTCTTTTCAATTATTTTTGTAATTTTTTTCTGTTTTCTTAAGACAAATCATTATTTTCTTCATTAATCACGACATTACTCTTGAATGCTTTTTGTATTGGTTTTAGTAAAAAATATAAACTTTTCAAATAATCTCTTTTTATGGGATTGTATGATCTTGTTATTTCATTTTTTGCTTTAACAACTGGAAGTTCAAAAGATAGAAGGTTAGAGAGTGAAGCAGAAATCCCAAAACTGATTCCTGGAGAATATTCTGTTCCTCCTCAATTAAAAGATGATGGCTTTTATGCTATTGTGCGTTCTACAGCAACAGGTTACATGACTGCAATGGATTATGGGCCCCCTTTTCCAAATCAATTTATTTTATATGATAGGGGAAATAAAATAGCCATTGATATCACTTGTGAGGATCGCTCTTCTCGATATTATAGTGGTTATAATCATCCTGTGTTATTATCTGACTCAGATATTGAACTTATTGAAAAATATCTGACAGGTATACAAAAACCAGAATACAATGATTCTCCTGCAGGGGTGAAGAGCTTTATAGCAAGGGAAGAGGATGATCCTAAATATGTTCCTCTAAGAGAAAAAATGAGATTGTTGCAACAAAGACGCCAAGAACATAAAGCCGCAGAAGAAAGATTACTAGCAGAGCTGAGATCTACTGTTGCACAACGAAATTCTCTTTCTGATTAGAAATGTTTAAAACCTCCTCTTCTTTTATACCTGTATGGCAACACTTTTATTAACAAATTGTAGATTTGTCGTTACCCAAAACGAAAACAGAGATGTTCTTGAATCAGTTGATATTCTTATAGAAAAGAACAAGATAACGAAAATTGGCAAGCATTTGAAAGGAAAAGGTAAAACAAACGTAAAAGAAAAAACAATCGATTGTTCTGACAAGATTGTTATGCCTGGGTTGATTAACACGCACACGCACATAGGAATGCATTCTTTGCGTGGCATTTGCGATGATGAAGAACTTCCCGCATGGCTTGATAAAGTAGTTACTGCTGAAAAGAAATTTACTCCAAAGCAGATTCAACAAAATGCAGAACAAGCTTGCAAAGAGATGTTGCTTTCAGGAACAACAACATTCGTTGAAATGTATACTCCTGTTGCGCCGGTGCTTGCTGGCGTGAAGAAACATCCTATTCGCGCAATTCTCTGCCCTGTGATTTATGGATTTTTAGGAAACGCGAAAGAACAACTTACTGCTGCGAAAAAACTGATCGATGGGTTTTCTCATCCGCTTATTACTCTTGGTTTAGGCGCACATTCCATTTATACTTGTGACGAACAGACCTTGAAGGACATCAAATATTATTGTCATCGGAAAAATCTTTTGACTCCTATTCATCTCGCAGAGACACGAAAAGAACGTTTTGATTGTTTTGACAAACACAAAAAACTTCCTGCGGAATATCTTGCATCTCTTGGGTTCTTGAATGAAAAAACACTTCTTGTCCACAGCATCTGGTTGACAAAAGGAGAAGTTCGCATTATTGCACAGCATAAATCTGCTGTTGCACACTGTCCTGTTTCGAATATGAAACTTTCTTCAGGTGGCGTTACTCCGCTCATGGAAATGTTTGAGGAAGGGGTTGTTGTTGGCTTAGGAACAGATTCTGTTGCGTCAAACAATTCCATGGACATGTTCAAAGAAATGATGATCTGCGGTCTTTTGCATAAACACCATCGCTGGGATCCGAAAGCAGCTCCTGTGCAGAAATTACTTGATATGGCAACGATTGATGGCGCTGCTGCGATTGGTATGCGTCATGAAATTGGTTCTCTTGAGATTGGAAAGAAGGCGGATATTATTTGCCTTGATGTTGCTGAGAATCATTGGCCTCTCTCAAAAGAAAACGTACTTTCTCATTTAGTTTATTCTACTCCTGGCGGAAATGTTTCTACTGTTCTTGTTGATGGAAAAGTTGTGGTGAAGAATAAAGAACTCCAATAACTATGAAAAATCGGCGCAAAACCTTGCACTATTTCAAATCTGCGATTTGTAATATACGCAAAACGAGTTTTGCGCATTTAGTGCGAGGATGTAGCGCAGAGATTCCGTAAGCGCCGATTTTACATCCCACGGAAACGCCACCATTAGTTTGCAAGCCGTAAAACCCATGCCTAAAGGCATGGGATAGACGAGCATAATGTAAGTGGCGTTTCCGTGTTATGCAGATCTTCTTAAAAGTTCATCAAGATGTTGTGGGTTTCCATTAAATTCTTCGTGCATTATTCGTTCTATTTCATCTTTTGAAAATGCCGGTTTGTATCCTCGTTTACTTGCCAGCGCATCGTAGAAATCCGCAAGCGCAACTGCTTCGACAAGTTCATCTTCCCCTCTTCTTTTGTGTCGTGGATATGATGCTCCTGTTTTATATTCATGGTGTCCTACTGCAGCATGATACGCTGCTTCATCTCTTGTATACTCATCTAAAATCTGAAGTCCAAGGAGAGGATGCCTATTCATTCTTGCTCTTTCTTTCTCATCGAGCTTTCCTGGCTTTGCTAATATTTCAACAGGAGTTAATAATTTTCCTGCATCATGATATACTCCCGCAGCACCCCAGCGTAATGCTTCGCTGAGATTGTCTTGTGTTATGACGATTATACCGCTTTCCGTTGCCATGTGTTTTGTGACATATATATCCAGAGTATATACCCCTACTCTTTTCGAGTGAAGCGCAGTATCTGCGTGATGTCTCTTCATTGTTTCAAGAAAATCCTGCACTGCTGTGTCTTCAAGAACCATAGAAAAAAGTATCCTTGTTGTCGGCTGCACAACGTAGACCATATATGTTGTTCATGAAGCGAACTATTTAAACCTGATGACCTAATTGTTTAAATCTCTTTAAGGTGTACAAAGCTTTAAATAGCTCTTTTGTTCAGATACGGACATGCCTAAAGAATACAAACAAGTCATCCTTGTTCGCGATGATTTGAAACTTCCGAAAGGAAAACTTGCCGCGCAAGTTGGTCACGCGTGTGTTGAAGCAGTGTTGCGTTCAGATAAAGAGATGGTGAAGTCCTGGCGCGCAGAAGGGATGAAAAAAATAGTTCTCAAAGTCAAAGACTTGAAAGAGATGAAAAAATATATGCAGCTCGCAAAAGACGCGGACATTGTCACTGCGCTCATTACTGACGCTGGACACACTGTTGTTGCTCCTGGAACAGAAACCTGCTGCGCATTAGGTCCTGCTGATGAACAGGATATTGATGTGATCACTGCTGAATTGAAGATGTTGTAATTGATTTTTTGATTTTTTTATATTCTTTTTGTTCCTGATTTTTCATTATGTTCTATTAAAAATATAACAAAACCCCATTGCTCACGCAATGGGTCCCCCTGACAGTAAAAGGTTTTCTAGTGCGTGTATTCTCTTTTGCTACTGAGCAACTGTTTGCTTCATTGTTGTTTGAATCGCCTTGCTGTCCTTGTGAATCCCTATGTCTTTCTTATAATTATTCTCAGTAAACATACTGATGAGTACTAAACTTTCTGCAAGAAATCGAACAAATTCTTTCGGTATGTCCGAAAAAAACATGCGAAAAAATAGAAATACCGAAACCTATTCGCTTTATCCGAAAATCCTTCGGATGATCCGTAAGATTTTCGGAAAACTCGTCGGAAGTTCCTTTAATAAGTTCGTTCTAGTATATTTGCAAGGGAGGCAAGCAGTGCACGCATTGCGATGTCTGTGGTGGACAGTCCTCCCTCATTTTTTTTAAAACAAAAAGGTGAGAATTTATGGAACAAAAAATGGGAAAAGTACTTTTGCCTCTGGCATTTATTGTAGGAAGCTGCACGACTGTTGGCTACACTACTGCGTTTGGAAAGCCACAAGAAGATACGCACGTTGAAACTGTTTCTCAATTAGAAGCAATGACCACTGCGGGTGAATTTTCTACGATTGCTGCATATGTGCATCAACAAATTGATCAGCATCCTGATCGCTACATGAATGAATTGTATGATGGCGCTCGCGTTGCGTTGAAACATGCGCCTAATGGAGTGTATGACCTTGCGATTGACCAATACGCAGAAGATGTTCACGAGTATATGGAAACACGAATTTATACCATGCAGCAAATGCAGAAGAACGGAGGTTTTGCTTTTGGGTATGATGTGAACTATGATGAGTAGTTGTGTTGGAATCATGACGACAGAAAGTTTAAATAGAAAAAGTGTTTGAGGTGAGTAGTATGATATTTATGACTGTATTTTGGATTATTGTGTTGATTTGTGTAATCCTTTATCTTTTTAGAAGATATATACTTCCAAAATTTCCTTTGGAGCAAATCTTTCCTTTTTTATTTTTTCTAGGAATATCTTTCTTATTTGTGGGCATCATTACAAGGGATCCACTTTTTGCAGATTTTGGAGTTCCTGCAGAATATGAATGGATTGTTGGATTATTTATGGCTGCACTCGCATCATGGAAAATATATTTCAATCCAATGAAGCAACGAATTGGAAACTTGGAGCGGAAAGTAGATACTTTAGATGCTAAATTAGATGCAAATTTAGGCATGATTCAAGCAGATCTACAACTCATCAAAGAGAAACTCTTTGCAGTGAGATAATTTTCACTCTCCAGTCATTAAAACTCACAACCTTTAAAAAGCATGTTTGGTTTCTTTGCCCTATGGCTTGGGGTTTATTTAAGGGGCATGTATTGATCTATTTGGTTGTTGTTTCAGCTGTCGCTCTTGGCTGGATTGGACACTCCTTATATCTTGATTTTTCTGCTTCTTCGGAAGAAAATGTTGTCGTACCTGGGGATGATGGTGTTCTTGAAAAAGTCAATAATTTTCTGACTTTTTCTTCTGCTGAAATTATGTCTCCGAATGATCACATTACTGAGGAACAGATTAAAGTGTACGATGATCATGTTGTGCTTGACGTTGATGATCCTGTTTGGAGCAGTTTTACAGACACCAATTCCATGGATCCATTGCTTGATGCTGGCGCAAATGGCATTGAAATTAAACCAGACTCTGAAGATGATATTCATGTTGGTGATGTGATCAGCTATAGATCTGGAAATGGGGTCGTGATTCATCGCGTTATTGCGATTGAGAAAGATGAATTAGGAATTTATTATGTGGTGAAAGGTGACAATAACCCAATCCCTGACAAAGAAAAAGTTCGCTTTTCTGATGTCCAAGGCATTTTGGTTGCAGTGGTGTATTAGATGAGCAAACTTCTTGAAGAACTTGTTTCTGATGTTGTTGTTCCAGGCGATGCAATTTCTACAACACTTACTATTAATGGTTCACCTCTCGTTTATACTCTTGTTGAAGAACGTGGCGATGGTGGACAAGGAACGTTGTATAAAGCACAGCGAGGAGAAGATGTTGTTGCGGTGAAAGTATTACATCGAAGGCCGACTTCTGCGGAGCGAGAACGATTTATTTCTTGGCAAAAGTTGGACGATGTTGCGGGTGTTACTCATCTTCTTGCGCATGGTGTTTCAAATCTTGAGCTTAGAAATTACGCAGTTGTTTCTGATTACGTTGATGGTGCGACTCTTGAAAAATTACGATCTACGCGTCCTCTTCCAGAAGAAGCTGTTCGTGAAATTCTTTTACAATCTGCAACTATTCTTGGAAAGGTTCATGCACGCGATGTCTTGCATCGGGACATTAAACCAAGCAATATTATGATTGATCATTCTGGCAATGTTGTTATTGCTGATTTTGGTGCTGCGCGAGACGCAACCTTACGAACACTTTCAGGCACTGTTGCGATGGGAACACTTCTTTACGTTGCTCCAGAACAATATCAAGGAAATCCAACTCCTGCTTCTGATATTCATTCCCTTGGACTTACGATGTATTACTTGATGAAGGGAGAACATCCTTCTGGAATGGTTGGTTTGAATACTCCGCGAAATTTGTATTTTGAAGAATTTGAAGGGGATTATAGTTCTCAATTAGTTTCTGTTGTCAAGAAAATGTGTGAACATGATGTTGTGAAAAGACATCAAACTGCTCGTGCTGTTTTGGATGATCTTGCTGGCAATGGTTTGGTTGTTTCCACAGAAGATGGTTTTCAAGTTCGACAAACAAAACAGAAAATTACTTCTCTTGAAATGGAGCTTGCGGATTTTGGGGTTTTGGATCATGCGCTTGCTCGTATGGGATATATTCCTTCTATTATTTTTCCTCATGGACGCTTTGCTTCTTACGTTGCGAAAGCTGAACGAGCAGAAGAAGCAAAAAGAATTCTTCCGATGTATAAAGGAGATTTAGTAAAAGCACGCAGTCGACAAGCAGGAATTCCCTTGTATAGTGCTGAAGGTCTTCGTGTTGCTGATCTTACTCTCGCAATGGAAAAATATGAAAAAGATATTGAAGAACGTTTAGATAATATTAAATTTAATTATTTCTTACTTGCTACTGGAGCAGTTCATATTGCTCTAAGTTTTACTCCTTTTCCTGATCTTTTGAAAGATTATCTTGGTTCTGTTATTGGCGCTGATCCTGCTTTACTCGCAGGAATTGACGCAGCATGGGAATATTTTAGATTGGGTACAGCGGCTAGTATTTTGGGTGGTATTAATCTCTCATATAATCGATACAAACATACTCACGCAAGAGGACAGCTAGAAACCGCACGAACAGAATTAGAAACTCTTCTTGGAGAGAGCGCAGAAATTAAAAAATTGCATGAACAAAAGAGAACTCTTGCAGTTCCTTCAAATCTTGAATTAATGGTCAAGTCGATTCCTTTGGGAACACATCTTTGGGATGCTGCAACAAAGCATCCATTCTCTATAATTGGCGCTTTAGCAACTGCGTATACATTGTATGAGTATGGTGTTGAATCCCTTCCTACTGCATGGTTTGGTTTAGTCGGAGGCTATGTTGTTGATAAAATTTACCCAAACATTTTTCATCGACAAGATGAAAAGAAAGCAAAAGAATTTGATCACAAAATCAAAGAAGCACAAATCGCTGCAGGCGTTGATCTCTGGGGCTTACAGGATTCTTATAAACCAGAAGTACACAAAGAACGACTGTTTGCTCCTTGGGATCATTTGTATTATAGAATAGGACATAAACTGCTTTACTCTAATCAATTTACAAGAAAAAACTATTCTTTAGGCTACGACACAGGAATTCATATCTTTCCAAGCAGATTTGGAAATGAAACAATTCTGATTCATGAAGGAAGAGGCGCATGGGATGGAGAACATAAAACTCTCGCTCCGGGATATGATGCCTATAAGCTTCCTTTTGTTGCAGAACAATGTGACGCTCGTAGGTCTGAACTTCCTGAACAACATTTTGACTTTTCTCTGTCTCTCTTTACTCCAAATGGAGATGCTTTCCGACTTACTTTGAATTATGAAACAAAGGAATTGCAAGTACGACCTTTAGTTCGGCAAAAGAATTAACACAACATTTTTATATTACTTATTACATTAATGTAATATATGTTACAAAAAAGTAGTATGGAACAAACGCTTTCCTTTTTTCTTGACTATCCCACCAAAGGGCATAATCTTATGGAGATCAGTACTGCAATAGGAATTGCCCATACTTCTGTCAAGCAAAACTTGAAGGCTTTGGTAAAAGATGGCTTTATTACTGAATCTATTGAAAAAAAAGGAAAAAGGAAATTTCCCCTCTACACTGCAGAAAGAAATGCAAAGAAATTTCAGCAACAAAAGATGCTTTACAACTTCTCTGCTCTTCTAGAATCTTCTCTTATTGATTTTCTTGCTGATACTCTTGCACCAAAAACCATTGTTCTTTTTGGAAGCTATCGAAGAGGAGAGGACATAGAAACAAGTGACATTGATCTCTTTGTTGAATGTAAACAGGAGGATCTTCATCTTACACTCTTTGAGAAGAAACTCAAAAGAAAAATAGAACTTCACTTTAATGAAAATTTTTCGTCTTATCCAAAAGAGTTAAAAAATAATATTACCAATGGTATTGTTCTTCATGGATTTTTAGAGGGATATAAATGATTATAAAAGGTCAGCCAGATATACAGAAAGCAGAAGCGCTTAAGAAGATGGCTGAAATTACTATGCAAAGATTGCAAGAACTTGATCCATTAAAGTATCCCAGTAACACGCTTGTTGATTATTATGATGTTATTCATAAACTTCTTGAGGGAATTGCTGCAAAACAAGGTGTTAAAGTAAAAGGGGAAGGAGCACATCAGGAATTGATAGACTTTATTTCCAAACAACATGCTTTTGATGAGCAAACTCGATTATTTCTCCAACAAATGAGAGAGTATAGAAATAGAATTTCCTATGAAGGATTCATGATCCCGAAAAATTACATTCTTCTCAATGAGAAAAAGATAAAAGAGATTATTAAAAAACTCTCTGCATTGTGAATCTACTGCAACTCCATAATCTTTTTCTTCACATCATCAGTATGTCCTGTAACACTGACCTTCTCCCACACAAAGGCAATCTTCCCTTCTGGATTAATTAAGAATGTTGTTCGTGCAACACCCATATACTTTCTGCCGTACATGGATTTTTCCTGCCAAACGCCATACGCTTCGAGTGTTTTCTTTTCTGTGTCGCTGAGGAGGGTAATATCCAATTTGTGTTTTTCAATAAATTTGCAGTGGCTTTTATGATCATCAGGACTTACTCCGACAACAACTGCGTTTAATTCTTTAAACTGGTTGTTTGCTTTTGTAAAATCAATCGCCTCTACTGTACAGCCAGGAGTGTCGTCTTTTGGATAGAAATAGAGAACAACCCATTTGCCTTTGAAATCTTTCAACGATGTTGATTTGTTGTTTTGGTCTGGTAATTTGAAGTCTGGCGCTTTTGTATTTATTGTTGGATAATTCATGTGCTTCTTTTCTCTGTTCTTTGTTATAGCGAACGAACCAACTTTTCGTAACTTCATATGTTCGTTCGCTTATTAGCTGACACACGAAATCACCACAAAAGATTACGATTATTTCGTGCGTCAGCTATAAATAGTTTGTGCTTTTCGAACAGCAAACCATATAAACAAATCCTTCTTTTTTCCTTTCATGAAACAATATCCAAACATCATGAATCCAGAAGATAAAGAAAAATGGATCAAAGCAGGAAAAATCGCTTCTGAGGTTCGCGAATGGTCAAAATCCTTGATTAAACCAGGTGCAAAATTGCTTGATATTGCGAACGCGATTGAAGATAAAATTCGAGAAAAAGGAGCATTCCCTGCGTTTCCAGTGAATCTTTCTTTGAACGAAATAGCTGCACATTATACTCCTATTCTGAACGATTCCATTGTTCTTTCTGATCAAATTATCAAAGTAGACATTGGTGTGTGCTATGAAGGCGCAATCGGCGATACTGCGTATACCATTGACTTGTCTGGCAAGCGAACAAAATTAGTCGAAGCGTCGCAGCAAGCGCTTGCAAATGCTATGAAAATTCTGAAAATTGGTTTGCCTGTCGCAGAAATCGGTCGCGTTGTTGAAGAAACCATTACGTCGCATGGATTTCAGCCTATCCGCAATTTGTCAGGACATGGGATTGCGTTGTATCAAATTCACACCGGGCCATCTATTCCTAACTATGACACTAAAGAAAAAGTTGTTTTGGAAAAAGGCATGATCATCGCGATTGAACCCTTCGCATCTTCTGGAGAAGGACGAATTAAAGATGCTGGTGAGACAGTAATTTTTGAAGAAGTTTCTCATCGGCCTGTGCGCAGTCCAATCGCACGACAAATGATGCAAGATATTGAGAAATTCCAGCACGTTCCTTTTGCACGACGATGGTTGGATGAAAAACATGGCGTGAATAAGGTTTCGTTGGCGCTTGGGCAGCTGAAGATGAATGGCAATGTGCAAGGACACGCACCTCTTGTTGAAGTTTCCAAAGGCATGGTCAGTCAGGCAGAACATACATTCTTGATTGATGATGTGGTTGTTTGTTTGACGAAGTGATTATCTCAACACTTTCTCAATCTGCGTCACAGTCCTTGTATTCAACACATCCTTCTTCTGCAACCATCCTCTTCGCGCAGTCAATACACCATACTTCACATACTCCAACTGATCTACTGCATGCGCGTCAGAACTGATGACAAACGAACAGCCAAGCTCTCTTGCTTTCTGCACATGCACATCGTTTAAATCCATTCGCGCGGGTTGTCCATTGATCTCCAAAAACACACCCCTCTCTTTCGCAGTCTGAAATACTTTTTCTGTGTCAAAATCCAACGGATCTCTGCGGTTGATTAAACGACCTGTTGGATGACCTAAAATGTGCACAGGATATTCTTCTATCGCAGCGCAAATTCTTTTTGTCATCTCTTTTTGTGGCATTCTAAATGAGGAATGAATAGATGCGAGCACGACATCTAACTCCTTGCACGCTTTTTTTGAAAGCGCAAGTGCGCCTGTTTTCATGATATCAATTTCTGCTCCTTTGAAAATATGAATATTCATCTTTTTGCTCAGTTTGTCAATCATCAGAGCCTGCTTTTGCAAGCGCTTTTCGTCAAGTGGATTTGTAATTCCAATCCCCCCCACGTGATCTGTAATAGTGATGAACTTCCATCCCAGCTGTTCCCCTCTTTTTGCCATCTCTTCGATTGTATGACTTCCATCACTCCATGTTGTCTGTGTCTGGAAATCTCCATTGATATCTTTCAGTTCAACAAGCGTTGGAATTTTTTTCTTTTGCGCGAGTTCAATCTCACCACGATTCTCTCGCATCTCTGGAGGAATATATTGCAGTCCTAATTTTTTGTAGACTTCTTCTTCAGTTTTACTTGCGACAAGTTTCTTTTCTTTTATGGTGAACAATCCATACTCACTGAGCGTCAATCCTTTTCTTACTGCGATTGTTCGTAACGCAACAGAATGCTCTTTGCTTCCTGTGAAATATTGGAGCGCAGAACCGTATTGCTCTTTTTGGACAACACGAATATCTATTTGTAATCCATTCTCCATTCGCACACTGCTTTTTGTTGCTCCTTGCGCAAGTATTTCTGCAACACCGTTCATGGAAACAAAGACATCCATCACTCGCTTTGCTTCTGTTGCGGCAACAAGAATGTCAATATCCCCCACAGTTTCTTTTCCTCGTCTGTATGACCCTGCTATCTCCACCTGCTGCACTCCTTGTACTGCTCGCAGTATTTTTGTGATCTCTTCTGCAATCGGCGCAGCAATGCCTAGCAGCATTCGTTCAGGACCTTGTGTTTTGAGGCGTTGTAGTCTTTCGAGAATTTGTTGCTGCTTCTTTTCTCCTATTCCTTCCACTTCTGAGAGCTTTCCTGTCTCTGCTGCTTTCTTGAGATCTTCGATATTCTTGATTTTCAGTTGCTTCCAGAGCCGTTTCAATGTCTTTGGACCAAGCCCCTCGATTCTTGAAAGACTTTCTACATCAATGGGTGTTTCTTTTTTCAGTTTTTCGAGATACTGCAGTTTTCCTGTTTCCACAAGCTCTTGTATCTTTGTTCCAATATGTTCTCCAACACCAGGAAGTTCATGCAATCGTTTTTCTTTGACAAGAACACTAACATCTTCAGAAGCGCTTTCGACACTTTGTGCAGCTTTTCTATATGCTGCTGGTTTCCATTGCACATCCTGTATTTCAAGAAGATCTGCGATATGGTACAGGATTTTTGCGACTTCTGTGTTTTTGCGCATGAGAGAATTCTATTTGTTGAAGTATTTATACTTTTGTTCTGAGGATGATGTTTATAGTCCTAACTCTCTTGTTGGAGTAGCTTGCGGCATTGGCACTTCTGCTGTCCAATTCTCTTCTTCTTCAAACTTAATGCTGTTGAGAATAGTGGTTCGCTTGACCACTCCAAGAATTTTCTCTCCACTCGTGACAATCAGATTTCGGACATTGCATTTTCGCATAATCTCAATCGCATCCTTGATGTCTGTTTCTCCATCTGCTGTTACTAAAGGCTGCGTCATAATTTCATATGCTTTAATCTTCGAAGGATCTCTGCATCGCGCAACTACTTTTCGAATAATATCCTTTTCTGCGATAATTCCCATTGATCCATCGACATGCTCAACAAGAACACAATGAGTCTTATTCAAGTCCATTGTTACTGCTATGCCAGCTATATTCATAGAGTATGGCACCATTGGTATTGGCTTAATCAGATCTTTGATTTGTGTGGACATATTCTTTACTACCCCCTTTTAGATATATAGTCAAGGAATGATTTATACTTTATCCTTATAAAAATTAAGAACTTATAGATTTATGAGCTTTGTGGAACTCTGTTCTGGAAAAGAGAGTCACTGCTCTTTAGTCTTATAAAACCTATTTACTCTTCTTTTCTGCGCTCTTTAATCTTCTCAACAATCCCATCAACAGTTTCGCTATACTCTTTTCCACTACTCATCTCTTTGAGTTTGAACTTTTTTGCCTTCACTTCCTCTTCTCCTACAAACAGGACAAAAGGAATTTTTAAAGAATCCGCATACTGCAAATTTTTTGAAGGACCGCGTTCCATGATATCTGTTTCTGTCTTTATGCCAGCTTCCCGAAGTTTTCGTGCAAGCTCTTCTGCTTCTTTCTTCGCGTTAATAGGAATAACGAGCACTTCTGTAATTGTTTTTATTTTATCTTTTTCTCGTGCTTCAAGGATGATATATAATCGGTCCAACCCAAAGCTCATGCCTACTGCAGGATATTCGAGTTTTGTTCCTAAAAATTGTCCGATCATTTTGTCATATCTGCCACCAGAGGCGATTGAAGAATGAATGTCGCTGTCCATTGGCACTGCTTCATAGACCGTTCCTGTGTAGTATGCAAGACCTCGCGCTAATGTTGGCATGAATAAAATATTTCTTTTGTCTGCGTCAGGAATTGCTGCAAGAACTTGTTCTATCTCCGCAAGCCCTTCATTGCTTTGCTTGCCCTTGAGTTGTTTCTTGAGCGCTTTTATCTTTTCTTCATTTGTTCCTTTTGTTTCTTTTAGAATTTTGAGAAGTCTGCTGATCTGCTCTTTTTCAAGACCAACTTGTTTGAGTTCTTCTTCCATTTGTTTCTGCTCAATCTTTTTCATTTTATCAATGACAAGAATGCAGTCTACCCACTTTGCTTCAGGAACATCAAGATCTTCTAATAATCCGTCAAGGAATTTTCTATTATTCAGTTCAAGGGTTGCTTTGATTTTGAGTTTTTTGAATACAAATTCCGCGAGCTTGATGCACTCTGCGTCTGCTGCCATGCTTTTCGCGCCAACAATATCCACGTCGCATTGGGTGAAGACTCTTAAACGATCTGACGCAACAGGGCCATCTCTGTAGACTGTTCCGATTTGATAGCGTTTGAACGGAAATTTGATTGAAGGAGTCATGCCAATAAATCTGCATAATGGAACAGTAAGATCATATCGTAGCGCGAGTTCTCTTTTCCCTTGATCCGTGAGTTTGAAGGTTTCTTTAAGAATTTCTGCTCCTCCTGCATATTTGCTGGAAAGAATGTCAAATCGTTCAAGAACTGGTGTTTCCAATGGGGAGAATCCATAAAGTTCGAATGTCTCTACTAGGATGTTTTGAATTTTACTTCTGAGAATTTGTTCTTCAGGGGGAAAGTCTCGTGTTCCTTTTGCGTTGAGGAGGGTGAGTTTGGTCATGAATATTGTTATGCGTCGCTTGCTTTTATATTTATTGTAAAATAGTGTCCTTATTCGTTAATACTTTTGAACCACCCGCCGCAGCAGGCGGCACGACGGCCGTGTCACTTCGTTCCACGTCCTACGCGACACCCCGGTGGGGCGTCCCCCGTCGCGTCGTGCGCCAGCGGCGGGTTTGAAGAAGCAAAAAACAACATGGCCAGACGGAGCGAACGAGGTTGCCTTACGAAGTGAGGTGTTCTCGTTCGCGGAGTAGGGCTTGGAGCAAAGCGACAAGACCGTCTGTGCCATTGTTGTTGTTTTTTGCAGTTTCATAATTTTCTGTTTGTGTTACTATTGTTTCAGAAACCTTTATATCCATCATCATCCAGAAATTCGTTTATGGCAGGCATGGAAGGATTTCTCCGATCTCCTGGCTTTGATAAAGGGCAGATCGGTGGCGCAAAAGATGACACGCTTTCTCAGGTTCTTCGCTATAAAGGAGTCTTTGATATTAACGAACTGTACAAGATTGTTCATGACTGGCTTATTTCGAGAGGATATCAAGTGCACGAATCCAAATACAAAAGTATTATGCTGCAAACAGGCGGCAAAGAACGTTCTTTTGACTGGAACGCGCACAGAAAGGTGACTGAATTTGTTATGTATTGGATAAATATTCACTTTCAGTTTCAAGATGTGATGGATATTGAGGTCGTCAAAGACGGTCAAACAAAAAAGCTGCAAAGAGGGCTTATTCTTATTCGAATTACTCCTGGTTTAGAGTTTGATTTTGCAGAACGTATGGGAAGGAACAAACTTCACAAAACCATGATGTCTTTCCTCACGACGCACATGTGGAAGAAAAAAATTGACTCGCTTTGGGAAGATAAGCTTCGTTTTAAGTCTTATGAACTCATGAACATTATCAAAGAAACGTTGAACTTTATGACGAAAGGAAACGAACATTACGATGTCTGGTAAATTCTTTTTCAAAGCAGGCTCTCCAAAAGCTTTATATAAAGAAACCTCTTAAAACTACCTAAAATGGTTGAACGAAGAATTGTTGTCGATACCTTGCGATTAAACTATCAAGGATTAGTTGATGTCAATGAGTTCTACAGAGTAATGGATAAATGGTTTCGAGAAAAAGGATTCGACAAATTTGAAAAAAAGAATTTTGAGCAGGTCCTTAAAGAAGGTCGTCAAATAGAAATTGAAATTGAGCCATGGAAAAAAATTAACGATTACGCAAAGGAAGTTATGAAAATTGTCTTTCTTTTTACCAATATTAAGGATGTTGTGGTTATGAAGGACAACCACCGCGTTAATATGCAGCAGGGAAAAGTCGCGATTACTTTTAACGGCTACCTTGAAACAGATTGGGAAGGAAAGTGGGAAGGAAAGCCTATTATCTTCTTTATGCGCGCTGTTTTTGATCAATACATTTACAAAATTAATACAGACAAGTTTTACTCTCTCGTCGCAGAAGATACCATGCACTTGTACAATATGCTTAAAGCGTATTTGAATATGCAGCGGTATTATTAGTGTTTCATTATGTGTTCCTTTCATTATCTTAGATTTTGAGAGATTAAAAAAGAAAATAAGAAACCGGGGTGGTTTTGATGAGTTTATTAGAAACGTATACAGATAAAGGAAAAGGTGTTTTGTATTTATTATTTCGACTGGTGTTTGGGGTATTGTTCCTCATGCACGGTCTCATGAAGTTTGGGATCCCTGGCGGTACAGCAATAGATCTTGCAAGCATGATGGGTGTTGCAGGTGTTCTTGAACTCGCGATTGGCGTTGCATTGATTCTTGGTCTCTTCACGCGACTTGCAGCACTTGTTGGTGTTGTTGAAATGCTCGTTGCATATTTTATGGTACACTTTCCGAATGGAATGAGTCCCCTTGCAAATGGCGGAGAGCTTGCGTTACTCTTTTTTGGTGCATTCCTCGTTGTCCTTGTCTACGGCAATGGAGAATTCAGCGTTGAAAGCGCATTGATGAAGAAAGAAACATTTTAGTTTTTTCTTTGTTTTTTCTTTTCTTTCATTTGTAGCGAGGTACGTATTCCATGAATCTCATTTTACAGAATTTCTTGTTGCAAATAAGTTCGCTGCTGCTTGGAGTGCTTAGTGGTTCTTTCTTGTCTGTCCTTGCACAAGAAGAGATCCCTCTCTATAAAAAAAAAATTGATTTTTTGATTGCTCTTTTTCCATTTATCACTCTTTTAGTTCCTGTCCTCTTTTTTCTTTATTTCTCTAATTTCAAAAAAATACTTCCTTTCTGTGTCCTTTTCTTGGTTTATGTTTTTCTTTTTTGGAGAACAAAGGAACAGAAAGACGATATTTCTCGTGGATTTGTGTATATTTCTCCACTGACGCTCTTTCTGGCGAGTGCGGATAAGGATGCATTTTTTCTTACGCTTTCATTTTTTCTTCTCACAATAACTTTGTTCATCCTTTCGTTTGCTTCTTCTTTTGGAAAGATGAGTTTTTGGAGAAACTGTATATTCATCGCACAAGAATTTTCAGGATTTATTTTTATGACGGTGCTTGTTTATGGAATTACATGGTTCTTTGGATTAGTATGATCTCTTATTTTATGAATTTCTATTCTCACTCTAAATTAAAAAAAGTTTAGGGATTCAAAAAGACAGGAGGGCGATTCTTTTGTGTGTTTGGCGCTTTGAGAATTGGTTTGTGTCTGTTTTTACTTTTCCAACGCATTGACATACTCTTCCAATGTATCATACATCTCTTTATACGCTGCTGCGACGAAAATAATAGAACCTGCCTGTTTATGGCCTCCACCAGAAACTTGCGCGTAGGGAAACTTTTTTTTACAAATTGCGATAAATTCGTTCACATCAAAATCTTTTATCTCTTTATTACAACGGAAATTGAATGATGATGATCCAATTCCAACGATGAGCGCTTTTTTGTTTTGGTCTGCAAAATGCTGACTCACTAACCCTATTGATTTTCCTCGCGGGGGATACGCGTTTCTGCTCGTGCTTAATTGTTCAATAGGCACTTTCACAAAGAGGAAATGCTTCTTCTCGACAACTTCTGCGAATGTAAGACAAGCGCTTAGTTGCGCGGTAAACAATTTGTCCAACTGCTTTTCCGCAAGCGCTAATAGTTTGTGCTGTTTCTTTTCATCTCTTCCCAAAATATCCTGCACAATTTCTCTTCCTGATGTTGGGCCAAGAATATGCGCTTCATAATCCAACGCACTCGCAACTTTGTGGACAAACTCCTTCGCAAAACCATGATGGCTAGCCATTGCCATGTACTTTTTGTATTCTTCACTCGTGACTTTGTCTGCTGTTCCTGACACTGCTGCAATAAAATAAAAGTGTTGGGATGGGGTATTTTTTGTTTCTTCGTAAATAAGGTGTCCAATCTCTGCGCAGAGCATTCCTGCACTGAAATCATACGTTGATCCGACAAGATGCGGATTGATGTGCACTTCTGTTGCCTGCGTGATGTGCTCATCAGCAGGATGGTGATCGACCACCGCAACTGTTGCTCCATAGATTTTTACTTTCTGGATCGCTGCAAGGCTTTCTCCTCCAGATCCAAAGTCGAGAAGCAGGATGAGTGGCGCTTTCATTTCAAACTGTTCTGCGTTTCTCAGAAATGTCTGGATATCTTTTGTCGCGTCTTCATACGCATAGTATGGGGTGAGTGAGGGAAGTCGTTGGTAATAATATGAAACATCTCGCTCTCGTCGATGTTGCGCAGCGATTAATGGAAGAAGCGCGCGTTCTAACGCAATTCCTGCGGTGTACCCATCTGCGTCTGCGTGATGTCTGATGAGAATTGGTTGCTTTGCTTCCAATGTTTTTTTAAGCAGTTCTATAAGTTCATGAATTTTCGGTTTTAATTTTTGTAGAACAGGCGCTTCAATCATGAACTCTGCTTTAGCATCTTTGTTTGTTGTTGTCATTTTCTTTCTTTATTGTTTTTATTTTATTCACTTAGGAAATACCATGTCTCCTTTGATTTTATTTTTCTTTGCGTATTCTTCCCAAAGCGCTCCATAAGATTGATTGATAAAATCTTTTTCTTTAAATCCGAGTCTTTTTGCGATATCGAGTACTCCTTCTTTTGATCCTTCAATCTCGAGGAATGGCCCCATTGGCGTCTCATCTAAGCAAATTTGGGTGAGGTGAAAAATATACGCTTCTCTATATTTTTCTTTTCTTTGCGTTGGAAAATACTCTAACTTTCCGAGAATTTCCGCAAGATATTTGCCATTATCCACCATCACTTCTATTTCTTCTCTAATCTTCATCTTTGATCCTTTTTGTTTTGGACCTTTGTACGTCAGAATTTCATTATCTCTTATTCTCAGGCATTCTCCGCTCTTCTTCAGTTTGTTTTTGTTATCGTACGCATAGTCGACCTGAAGCACTCTCTTTTTGAATGACTCTGCACGCATTTCCAGAATTTTTGCTTTCATGACTTCAAGATTGTCAATCTTGATTTTAACTTCTGTTTCTGTTGGCATGGTTTTATTTGAAGAATAGGAGTATAAATAGTTTTGGTTCGTGTTATTTTAGTTTTTCGATGACAACATTGTTTTCAGAGATGATAACAAGATTTCCAGAGAATTTTTCGTGAAGATTTGATTGAAGCACACTCAGCAGAGTAGGTATGATAAATTTTGAATTCTGATTTCTAAAACGAAGCAAAATAACCCCCGGTACATTTACTTTCTTCTGTGTAATGAGATTTGCAAAGTCTTTATCATGCGTTAGGATAATGCATTCTTCAGCAAGTGCAATTCTTAGAAGTTCCTTGTCAGCAGCACCCTGTAGTTTCTCTTCTTTTACATCTTTAATGTTATGTCCTTGCTTGCGAAGTGCTTTCAATACTGAGAGTGCAATATTTTCATCCGTGAGAAATTTCATGATTATGCAACTGCTTCAATAGAATAGACTTCTTCATGCTTCAATCGTTGTGTTGCATATTCTAATGCAGCAAGAATATCTTTCTTGGTAAGATGTGGATATTCTTTTAGAATTTCCTCAATACTCATTCCTGAAGAAAGTAACTCGAGAATGAATTCTACAGAAATTCTCGTTCCCTTGATGATTGGTTTGCCAGATAAAACATCTGGATTAATTACTATTCTTTCGTTTGTCATAAAAAGAGAATAGGTCAGAATCTATTTAAATTTTTCCCTCTAAATTACAAAGAAGTAGCTGGTTCAAGAGAAGCATATCTTCTTACAGGAATTGGGATAGGCGTTGGTTGTGGTAACATTTCTTCTACTCTTTCTTTTACATAATCATAACCCCTTTCCCAGAATGGTCTTTTCTGGAATTGTTTTGGATCTCTGTCTTTGAGATACATCGAGGATACAATACCTCCTGCCATACTTATTCCTGCGAGTGAATAGCCTACTCCTGGAATAGTAATGATCTCTGTAGCCATATGTTCTCCAAAATACAAAAGAGTTGCAATTATATATGGAAATCGTATTGCTTGTTCTGTCTTTTGAATCCATTTGGGGATATAAACATTTGATTTTGATTCTTTTTCATCAAGAGTAGCGAAGTTTCTCCTGTGTTCATTATGTTTACATATTCGATTTGCAACGAGTTCGAATATCAGAAGAGGGCTAGAACTTACTGCAAATACGTGTGAATGTACTAAAGCAGAATGGTCATATTTCAGTGCCTCCGCATAGTAAGGTGCAGAAATAATCATTGCTAAATATATGCCTCCCTCTAAAAACATGTTCGCATAATGAAAAACTTCTCTTTCTTCTGTTACGACCTTTAGATATTGCTTTCTTATCCATTCATCAGGTCTATCCCACAAATCTTCTTTTGCTGTGGTAATAACTGCTTTTGTTTTCCAGAGAATATCCTCGAGACTCATAATAAACTACCTATCTACTCATCCACTGCAATCCCTTCAAACGTATCGTGTTTCCAGACAGAATGTCCCCACGCAATAAGAAGATCGACACCTAATTTATCAATTCCCAGCGGCCAATCACAAGCGCCATAACAGCTTCCCTGCCAAATAAGAATTGTCGCGCCTGTTTCTTTCTGCAGCGTATCGCAGATTTCCTGCGCTTTTGGTTTAATTCCATCAGGAAGCTGGATACAAACAAGTTTTGCGTTTGTTTCCTTTATTTTTTCGATTGCTTTCTCAAGCTCAAGATCATATTTCATGTTAGGGAATAATGCTTCTTTGTTTATAAAATTTATAGGGTATTTTACTCTTTTTTCTCATAACATATAAAAACTGCCGCATTCTCACCTCTTCATGCGACAGCTTATTCAAAAAATCAAACAATTCTTTGCGCAGGAAGAAGTTGAAGTCATTCTTCCCAGACATACTGTTCCTTTCTCTGAACTCGATGCATGGCTTGAACAGCGGCTTTTGCAGAACGCGAAAAGCGTGACTGAAACAGCGCAGCCTCTTCTTGAAAAAATAGATGACTGTCTCTTTGCTCTTGACGCAAATCTCACGAACCTGGAACATGCAGAGCTTCGCAACAAAAATGTTGGCGCTCGAGAACTTGGTATCATGAAAGGCAACAAAAGTTCTTACATCCTGCGCTCACGTCAATTTCATGCGCAACTCTCAGCGATTACGACAAAAGAAAAACTTGACTACGTTGACATGAAACTTCTTGCTTCCCTCTATTTTAAAGATATTGAAGGGTATCACGCAGCGACATTGAAACCATACGCAGTTCTCCAGCACTTTTTTGCCAATGAAGCGTACGCTGTTGCAAAGAACATTAAGGATCTTGATGAAGTAATCAAACAACTCCAGCAACTCCTCAGCAAACAAAGCATTGAAGCAATAACGGACATCAAAAAACAAATCGACCTTGTGAAGCAAAAGATCAACCAAAAGGAAAAGCTTCTCGCTGAACAAAAACAGGCAGAAGAAGATTACGCGCACTTTAAAGAACTGGAGACGCAGGCTGAAGAGAAACGGAAGAAGGTAGAGGAAAGTTCTTCTTATCAACACTATCTTCATTCGCTTCTTGAAAAGGAAATTGCTTCTAAAAAAACAGATGCCCATCTTCAGATTCTTCGTTCTCACTTTTCTGTGCTTGATAAAGCGCTTCGTAAATTTATGAAACTACAGCCTGAAAAAGAACAGCTTCTTTTGCCTTATCTTGAAAGTCCTCTTGCAGCGTTGGAGCAGGATACTTCTTTCTCTCTTATTTCTGTCTTGGCTCTTGTTCGTGAACAGCTTCTTGCCGACGCGCTTGAAATAAAAGATGACAAAAAAGAGAAAACAGCCAATGAACTTGCTCTTTTTACTGAAGACTATCTTCGCTTGTATCTCACTGAACATCATGTTCTTGTTCAGCAACAGAAAGAAATTGAGAAAAGATGCGCTTCAGATTTCGCGAAACAGCAACATGATGAGGCTGCCTATATGTTTAAAACGTATAAGGAGAAAGCAGACGCTTATGCGCAGCAAAAAGAAAAATGTGTCGCAGAAATTGCAGTCCTTGCGATCCCTGAAACACTTCTTGCTCTTCAGAATGATATACAAACCTGCACAAAACATGATTTAGAGATTGTGCTTTAATTCTCTTTTTCTCTCTTTTCCTTTTACTACATCTTTGACTACATTATTCTTTTGTGAATATTTTCCCCTCTTAGGAATTTTTTTGTCAAGAGTGTTTAAATAGCATTTTCAACTTTAGCGTTTCATGGTTATTCCACATCCAACTTCCCTTATTTCTACACGCACTCCTCTTGATGTTTATCTGAGATATTGTGATGAAGTTTCTGCACTTCGCCGTACTGGTGGAACACACTTTAATGGTTGTCGTGACAGAGCGAAGCGAATGTCTGCTGATTTCTTGCAGTTAGGATATGAAGCAGTTATTCTTGTTGCAAATGCAGGTGGGTTTCCTTTTATTCATGAATCGAATGCGTATATCTCTTATCATGATGTTCTTCTGAGCGATGGCTTGGTTTATGATCCAAATTATACACGGAGATCTCCGCTTCCTTTTGAAGAATATCCTCTTCGTGTTTATACTTCTCCTGATGAAGTCTATCTCTGGAGAAAGAATGATCCTTCAAAACCTCTTTGGCAGTATAACAGACGCACTGCGTAAAAGAGATTACTATTCTCCAGTTACTACGAAGCTTTATATGCACAAAATAGTCAAAAATCTGTAGCATGCAAGCAAACACTTCTCCGCCTGAAGGTGGAGGACTTTTACATAGGTTGATTCCTAGAAATTCCTCAGCGAGAGCTTCTGCTCTCCCTTTGCAAAATCAGGTTGCTCCTCCTCAAAATACTGCAAACCCTTCTCCGCATGATATAGCTCCTGCGCATGCGCCACTCATTAGTTTTCAGAATGTCTACAAAAAAATAGAAAAACAATTGATTCTTCGAGACATTACTTTATCTATCTTTCCTGGAGAAATTTTTGGGCTCATTGGCGCAAGCGGCGCAGGAAAAACAACATTGCTTCGCTGTCTCATCGGTTTTTACAAAATAAATTCTGGAATGATCCTTTATCAGGACAAAGATATTTCCAAAAATCCGCACCTTATTCGAACAATCTTTGGTTTCGGAAGTCAGGATAATTGTTTCTACGAAAAATTGACGCTCTATGAAAATCTCCATTATTTTGGTCAGCTTTATGGTGTTTCTCAAAAAGAAATCAAGGAACGCGCTGAAAATCTTCTTGGCCTTGTCGAACTGACTGATTTTCGTAATGCTCAAGCAAAGAATCTCTCGGGGGGGATGCGACGGCGCTTAGATCTTGCATGCTCGCTGATGCATTCTCCCAAGATTCTTATTTTAGACGAACCTACTGCAGGACTTGACCCAGGTCTTCGAAAACATATGTGGGAGTTGATCACCAAAATTAACGCGACTGGAACAACGATTATTGTTTCGAGTCACTTGCTTGGGGAAATCGGCCACTTCTGCACGAGAATTGGTATTATTAATCATGGAGAGTTATTGAAAGTTGGTCCTCCTGATCAGCTCAAAGATTTGTATAGCAAGGATGAAGAAATTCATCTTGAAACATTCCCAGGAAAATATCCGCAGATTGCCGCAGAAATTCGACGCGAGCGATTGCCTGTGAATTACATTACTGTGCACGATCATAAACTTATTGTCTATACATCTCAGGCAGAATTTGTCTTGCACAAAATTTTGTTGATCTTGGAAGCGATGCGTGAGCGCTTGCTTGACGTTCACGTGGACAAGCCAAGTCTTAACGAAGTGTTTGAAGCATTAACAGAAAAACAAAAAATCCGCGGCTCAAGCGAAGATCAGCTTGTTGATTACATCAAAAAAATACTTGCTCGCGGTTATACAAAAGAGCAGGCACGGCAAACGTTACTTCAACAAGGTTGGCCTGAAGATGTCGTGAATGCGGTTATGATTAAAATGACATAAGAACTCATACAAGGAAGGAATAAAAATGATGAATCCAGTTGCGTATCTCAAGATTGTTCTTGAGATGATTAAGAAGAATTTCCGTGTTCTTATTAGATCCCGCTCTTCTGCGCTTGTTATTCTTCTTGGTCCTTTTTTTATTATCTTTCTCATTGGCGCAGCGTTTAATACTTCGAGCCTTCACGGCATTCGTGTCGGTGTTTACGCAGCAGAAGAGAATGAGGTACTCGATCAAATTCTTAAGAGTCTTGAGGACAATGATTTTGCAGTCACTACTACTTCAACAGAAGAAGAATGTATTGATCTTGTGAAAAGTGGTGGTGTGCACCTTTGCATTAGTTTTCCTGGAAGTTTGTCTGAAGAATCCATAGCTCGTGAAATTATTTTCCATGTAGATTACAGTAAAGTTAATTTAGTCTTTACGATTCTTAATGTTATTACTGGAGAAGTCGAAGATATTTCTACTGATCTGAGTGTTGAATACACGAAACTGCTTATCGAACAGATGAACGCGACCGCTGCGCAGATTTCTGAAAAAGCATCGTTGATTAGTGATCTTTCTGCTAACGCAGAACAGATGAAACAAAGTCTTGAAACCCTTTCTGCTGAACTCAGTGGTATTGAAGTGAGCAGCAGCGAGTTTGGGATTAGTGATGTTGAATCCTATATTTCCGAGAGCAGTAGTCAGATCGATGAGTTTGGAACCATTGCAGAAGAAACGACCGCGACAGGCGAAGCGCTTCTTGACGATCTTGAATCCTATATTTCTTCATTTGAAGAAGAGTTGAGCAGTCAAGTTGATCAGATTACTGATTTTCAGGACACTGTTGATGAGTACGCTTCTCTTGCGTGCGCGTTTGATTTTAGTTCTGTGGAAGGACTTTCTTTTGATCCTTGCACAGATCTCACTTCTGTGCAGGACGCGCTTGAATCTGCTGCGTCAGAAGCAGAAAGTATTAGTTCAGATTTTGATGAACTCCAAGAGCAACTTGACGATGTTCGCAGCCAGCTTGAAACCGCGCAATCACAGCAGGAATCTGTTCTTGCGGCAGCACAGACAAATCTTGACTCACTACAAAGCCAGCTTGAAAGCAGTTCCGCGAAAATTGACGAAATCAGCGATCAAAAGGACGCGATCGCCGCTGACATTGACGCAATGATCGCGCTGCTTGATGAAAATATCGCGACGATTGACGCTGTGCAGCAAAGTATCAGCGAAATCAGCGATAGCATGTCTTCAGCGGCTGTCGGCGACGCAGAGGATATTGTGAACCCTGTTCTCACTCGTATCAAACCTATTCTTGAGAAAAAGTCGTATCTTGATTATACCATGCCTGCGCTTATTGTTCTTGTGATCATGTTCATGAGCATTCTTCTTTCTTCTACAATAGTTATGACTGAAAAACAATCCCGCGCGTACTTTAGGAATTATATCACGCCAATTCCAGACTTTACATTTTTAGTGAGCATTTATCTCACCAACATTATTGTTGTCTTTTTCCAGGCGATGATTCTCCTTATTATTGCAGATCTCGCGTTTGGTGTTTCCATCTTTTCAAATTTTCTTTCTATCTTATTCGCAATCCTTATTATTGGTTCTATCTTTATTCTCCTTGGTATGTCAATAGGGTATCTTTTTGTTTCTGAAGAAACATCCACGCTTGCTTCTATCTCACTTTCCAGTATTTTCCTGCTCTTTTCTTCGTTCCTTATTCCTATCGAAAGCTTGTCAGAAACCATTGGTTCTATTGCAGTCTATAATCCGTTTGTGCTCAGTGAAGGAGTTCTTCGTCAGTTGGTGATCTTTGGAAATTCATTCTTTTCTGCAGGCAATGATGTATTTATTTTGCTCTTTTATGTGGTGTTCCTCGCAGCAATTCTTTATGTAAGTGAATTAATTGATAAGAGGAGAATTCATTAGTTATGTTTTTTGTTATTTCCTCTCTTGCTTTGTTCTTTACTCTTTTTGTTCACTTTAACTATACTTTTTCCATAAAACCCCACGCAATGCTTCGCGTTGCGTGGGTCCCCCTGGCAATAAAGTTATCTTGGCGATTAAGAAGCAGTTAAATAAGTAGCAAACGCCAGGCAACACAAAACACGCATCTGCAAAGGCAAAATGTCAGGGGGACCCATTGCAGCAGCAATGGTGTGTTTACTAAAAATTAGAACAATTAACATGATAAGAAATACAAAAGATCAAATAATCAGAAATAAAAAAATAAAAAAGAAAACCTTACTTTCCTTCTTCCTCTTCTTCTTTAGGCTTCTCTGTTTTTTCTTCGCTTTCGCCTTCAGCAGAATCATAACCTTGTAAGAATCCTTCTTCTCCAGGAGTGATCTCATCGTTATCAACATCCTCATCAAAGTTCTGTTGATCTTTATCTCCTGCATCTTCTTCTAAAAAGCTGTCGTCATCTTCGCCTGCCATACAGACACCTCCAAACGGATCTTTATACTATTTTCGAAAATATATAGAGTAGCACCTGCTTTATATATTTTTTTAATTGCAACAAAAAGCAAACAAAAAAAACAAAGTTCTAACTATAATCCCGCCAGACATGCTCGCATTTCTCGCATTTCATGAACTTTGTTTCTGGTTCGTCAGAAGCTCTTGTCTGCACTGTCCAGAAATATGCCTTGCGATGCTTGCATTTAGGGCATTCTGCAATCGTGAGCGGGTGTGGTTCAATTTCCTTCTCTACAACACTAATTGCCTGTTTTTCCTGCATTCTTTCAGAAATAACTGCGCTGTCAACCTGCTTTGTACTATAACCGCATTTGCAGTGCATTGTTTTTTTGTTGCCATCTACTTTTGGAAGAAGTAATCCTCCACATTTTGGACAAAACATCATCGTAAACCACCTCAATAATTATAAAACATATTAACCAAAAACAAGATCAATGAACGGGCTGAAAAGCCACACAAACGCAATCTTAATCCAGCCCAGGAATGGAATCCGGAATATTGCTTTTCCATACACTGCATCTTGTTGAATTTCTTTATCAATATTGCCAGAATCACCATTGTGATCCCCTTTTGTTTGGTACACAAAACCAGTCGTTTCATCACCAAAAATTGCGACAACACGATGAATAATGGGCTCATTTCCATACGCGCTTTGAAATACTAAAACATCTCCAATTTTAATATTTTTAGGTTCCACCCCTTTCAGAACCATAATGTCTCCTTTGTTAAAACCATTTTTGAAAGAGAATTCCTTAAATTGCTCCTCAGTAATGCCATATCCTGCGTACCAATCCTCTTGAGAGCAAGATGCTGAACAATACGCGCTACTCAGCCACCAATCTGAAAAACTTCCATCATGCTCCATACTTCCAGAAACAACAGCGACAACAGGAAACGCGGTGCCAAAAATAAACCCTAAACCAGGATACACAATAAATTTAATGAGAATAAACGCGAGAAGTAGGTTTACTGGCCAACTCCACCAGCTATCGCTTTCCCAGATAAACCACCATGTTTTTTTGAGTATTTCCTTAAATTGCATAAAAAAAGATGAAAGAAGGAACGTTAAAAATGTTTGGGTTTTATTGCTCTTCTTTTTGCAACTTTCTGAGATAGGCAGATTGCACTTTCGTTCCAAGCAGAGATTGGTCGTATACTCTCACACAATTTCTTCCCGCATATTTTGCGGCATATAATGCAAAGTCCGCCTGATTAATAAGTTCAGTCGCCATGGCTGTTGTTGCGCGATAGTTTGCAAGACCTACAGAAACAGTAATTCCTCGAATAGGAGATCTCCCTTTTTTAGGAAGTGAATCTGCGAGTCTCTCCTCAACATTCTGACGAATACGTTCTGCAACAATAATTCCCTGCTCAAGAGAAGTATAAGGTAATATAACCGCAAACTCTTCGCCACCATATCGATAAAAGCGTTGATGATCATCTAAGCGAAGACTTTGAACAGCAATTGTTGCAACGAGCTGAAGAGCACGATCGCCTGTTGGATGTCCATAAACATCATTAACACGTTTAAATTTGTCAATATCAAGAAGGAGTAGAGTAACATCACTATGAGATGCAGATGCTCGAGGAGGAAGACCTAAAACCGCTTCTAATCGTCTTTCTTTTTGTAAGAGAGCAGGAAGCTGATAAGTACGATCAACAACTTCAATTGCTGCATTCAGATCAGTGTTAAATTTTGTTCGATTATAAACGGCAGTGAGTTTGTCAATAAGTCCATTTCCTATTGTTTGAAGAAGAAAAGAACGATCTTCAGAACCATGCGTGATGCAAATTCTCAAGAGCCTATGCCTCTCTTCTGGAGACATCCCTAAAAGAGTAGTGTACAGAATTTCTTGTTGTGATTCAGGAATACCTGTTATTGCCATGTCAAGGAGACCAGTGTCTTTTTGAAGAGCCTCCATAAGTACTTCTAAACCAGGAAATTTTCTTAATGACCCCATAATAAACGTTAAATTCGAGGTTATATTTAAAGGTTCCCCTAGATTTACTATTATTTGGTAGTGACAGAAAAGCAACAGGGAGAAAGGAGTTTAGGCAACATAAGTTTATATAGGAACAAAGCACACTCACCAATATGAAATGCATCCAATGTGGAAAAGCAGTAGAGCAGAAAAACGCGGTCTTGTGTAATGAGTGCTTCAGCAAAAAACACACCACATTGAAGTCGTATCAAGAGCATACGCTGCTTATTTGCGAAAGTTGCGGTTCCTACAAATATCAAAGAGAGTGGAAGCATCCAAAACCTGAAGAAGAAGCGATGAAAGAAGCAGTGGTGCAGCATTGCAATTTCATTATTCAACCAGATGCGATTGATGTAGACATTGAATTAAAAGCAGAGCATGGAAAAGTGCAGATGGGAACAGTCACGCTTCGGACAGAAGCGACGATCGATGAACAAAAACTCCTTGAAGAACATGAATTTCCAATAAAAGTAAAACATATTATGTGCGATAAATGCACACGAGCAAGAACAGAATATTTTGAAGGAATTCTGCAACTTCGAGGAGAAAACAAAGAAGTCCTCAAAAAAGCGCATGAATTCATTCTTCAGGAAGTAGGTCGCGCAAATGAAAAAGGCGTGTTTGTAACCAAAATGGAAGAAGTCACCAATGGCATTGATTACTACGTCACAAAACAGCAATATCTTCCCATCATCACCAACAAAATCGTCGAAAAATTCGGGGCAGTAGGAAAAACACATGGTGAACTGTACAGCAAGAGCAGACAAACGAGCAAAGACATTTACCGGGTTAACGCAAGCGTGCGACTTCCATCGTACAAAGTAAACACGATTGTCGAGTATGAAAAGAAATACCTAAAACTCACCAATATTGGAAAACAATTGCAAGGAACAAATCTTAAAAACGGAAAACGAACAACGATTGACGAGAAAGCGCGCATGAAAATCTGCGCAACACCAGAAACGTTCAGAAGAGTCCAGATTACAAAAGAATACCCAGATGTTGAAATCCTTCATCCAGAAACATACCAAAGCGTAAAAGTAGAGAATCCTGAAATATATCAAAAAGGAGAAAAGAAAGAAGTTCTTGTCGCAATAATCGACGATAAAGTGTGGATTGTGTAAGCAATCTATAAGGTAGATAAGAGACCGTTAATAAAAGATAAGGATTATATAAAAGCACAGCAAAATATATATACTTGTAAGCAATTCTATACTTCATGGGACGAAAAGTAATTCAGATTGCGGATTCGACACAATTAATTTCTCTTCCAAGACAATGGACGAAAAAGTATAATGTCAAAAAAGGCGATGAACTAGAAGTCGTTGAAAAGGACAATATGCTTGAAGTTTCAACGAAGCGTGAAGATACACTTCAGGAAATTACATTAGACATCACAGATCTTGATAGAACATCCATATTCATCGTTCTCCGCGCTGCGTACAGAAGAGGATATGATATTATAAAAGTAAATTTCAAGAACAAAACAGCAGTGCATTATAGAACTGGAGAGAAAGTCTTAGTCGCAACATTGCTTCATGAAGAACTCCGCCGCTGGGTTGGAATGCAAATCATTGAGCAGAAAGAAAATTATTTTGTCTATAAAAGCATCTCAAAGCCATCATTTGAAGAGCTAGAATCCATGTTACGACGAACATTCCTTCTTCTTATGGATGCGTGCGATGAGTTTGTGAAAGCATGTGAAAACGACGATAAAGTTCTTTTGGAAACAATGGATCAAAAATTTTTCAATATCCTTATTTTCATCGCATATTGTGAGCGATTGTTAAACAGAATAGGGTATCCGGAAAAATACAAGAATATTTTGTTGTACGCAATCCTCATGAACCTCAATAAAATAGGAGACGTGCTCAGATATGCTGCGCGAGAAGTCTTGACCATGAAAAAGGTTCATCCAAAAACAATTGGTATATTGCGTGAAATATTTGGAACAGTTCGCGTGTATTATGATCTTTTTTACAAATTTGATTATCATAAAGCAACCACAATCTATAAAGTGCGTGACGCGCTAATAAAAGAAATTGCACAAGTAAAAAAGACAATTTCCCCTGAAGAACTTATGCTTGTGGTTTATTGTAGAAGTGTTTTAGAAATTCTCGTCCACAACATTGAGGCAACAATCACGTATGCGCTTCAGGAACAAGAGAAAAAAGAGATCGCAAAATAGAGAATAGAACTTTTTTATTAGTTATAACCCAAACGAATTTCTAAGCGATGATATTGTCCTGATTGTTGATCTCTTGGTCGCATATCGCTAAGAGAGCAAGAAATCCCTACAAGATTCCCATTTTTATTAACAAGATAGTCTGGTCGTGTTTTTGTTTCTCCGTAAATTCGTTGACCAAGGATGCGAAGAACATGATAATCAGGAGACTCCGGAGTCCTTACAAGTAATTGAGCAACAGAAGTAGGAATATGATGCTGAGGAGTAAGATTAACAACAACTACTCCTGCTTTTTCCGAACCTCGGGGGTGTAAATCAATACTGCGAATAGTAACTGGCTCAAGCATGGGATAGAGTTTATTAGAATCCAAATGCGCTTGGTCTGCGTAGGCTTTAACAGCACGCTGAACTTGACCCTCTAGAGGAACATCAGTCTTAAGTGCTTCCAACTCACAACCAAAGAGATCAGAAGAAATTCTTCGAGTATACTGATCACAAAGCGATGCAATTGAAATACCATTTCCTGACCTTCTCAAACTCGCGTCACGATGAAGATGGCAAAGTGCGTTAATTCGAAGAGCAATGTCTTTCTGGACACTTTCCTGTGGATTTCCATAAATTGCTTTTCTTATACCCCGATCACTTGGATTACAGTTATTATACATCACATCATAAAGGTCAGGATGCCCAACAAAGAAAGCATTAATACGTGACATTTCCGCAAGACTTGCTTCAAGAGTTGCTTCAGAAGGAGGATTCCCTTCGGAATCAATCAAACGCGACCGTACCCGTGCTTTCCTATCGTCTTTTCCAGGAACATTAATGAATGCAGTAATATGATGAGGAAGTGTTTGATTTTCTTGCCAAACTTGTAATCCTAAGTCTGTCGCAACGTGCACCATTGCGATTGTAGGGTCTTTGTCTCGAGGAAAAAGCTCAGAAGGAAACGCGTAAAAGCTTCCATTACTACTTCGATACCATGCGAGAAATTTTCCGGAGTGTCCAAGGAACTCATCAGGGGATTTATGAATTGCACCAGGTTCTCTGACTATCCCTTCTCCTTCACGAAGTTCACGATCGGTCCAATATTCTAATTTTCTATATGCACCATATTGAAGAACATCACCCTCTTCTCGTCTTAATTCTTGCATTCGTCCAAGAATAGTATCCTTTCCAGCAGCATGTGCACCAACAACAAAGAGAACAAAATTATCTATTGGGTCTGCAAGACGAAGGGGTCGCTCTGTATTAAATCTTTCTTCAAGTTGCTCTGATGTGAGTACTACCATGATATGTTACATGCAATCGCTCTATTGACTGACATTGTCACCACTGTTGTTTATTCCCCCTTTTTTAATGTATGCAAATGAATTTTCAAAATGTGATAATTTACATCTAAAGGATAGTGAAAGCTACCGATACAGAGAAATAGGGTTTTATTTATAAAGATTATGACCTTTTGGAAGAAGAACAAAAATCTCTTTATAGTCTATATAGAAGTATTAAAAAGGAGAAGAACGGTTCTTAATCTATGGGTACAAAAGGCTTTGTCGGAGCAGGAAACCTCCAACCGGGAATTGAATATCTCGATGTGGTCACACTTGACGATAGGGTACGAGGGATTGCATCATACGACAATGCGCATTTGTATGGATATAGGCATAGAGTTGTGCACATTTTAGTGTTTAGGGATGATACACTTCAAGATCTTTTGCTTCCAATGCGAAGCAGAAAAAAAAAATTAGGAGGTCTCTGCTTTCACTCTTCTGTTGCAGGACATGTTCGTCATGGAGAAGATTATTGGGAAGCAGGCTATCGTGAAGCAAAAGAAGAAATATTTTATGGACTTGACGAGTGTCCTCCAAATTTCACCTTGAGTCAAAATGGGACGACAATTAAAAATAATTCTGACAGAGGAAGAAACAATGAACTTGCAAAAATATTAACTGCCGTATATGAAGGACCATTTAGATATAATCCTGAAGAAGTAGTCGAGAGAGCAACAGGGTGGGTGAATATTCATCAAATCAAAGAGGAGATAGATGATAGAACAAGAAGAGCACGATATACTGGTGATTTCAGAAATGTATTTTTAACATGGTATGGCGGGAACAGAATCCACAAATGAATTCAAAAAAAAACCGACATCTATAAATACCCCTTTCCACAAAAATAGAGTATGCAGCAAATTCAACTCACAAAAAAACCAAAGAATGTGACGATCATCGAAGGCTTCCCGGGATTTGGTCTCGTCGGAACAATTACCACAGAATATCTTCTTCAACATTTGAAATGCGAGCTTATCGGTACATTCTGGATAGAAGAAATGCCTGCAACTGTTGTTGTTCACGATAATGAGCTTGTTCCGCCAGTCGGGCTTTATTACAATCAAGAATATAATCTTCTCATCATTCACGCGATTACAGGAACCATGGGTGTTGAGTGGGCAATCGCAGAGTACATTGATGAAGTTGCAAAGCAGCTCAGCGCAAAAGAGATTATAACTATTGAAGGTGTTGGTGCCCCTGCTGAAGCGCCAGAATCTCAGGCATATGTGTATACACTTAA
This sequence comes from uncultured Methanosarcinales archaeon, assembly GCA_964385055.1. GTDB lineage: Archaea > Nanobdellota > Nanobdellia > Woesearchaeales > DSVV01 > JACRPI01. The sequence continues at coordinate 17,907 of CAYLMH010000005.1, read as the reverse complement.
TCAAAAAAAGCTCGAGAGTTTCAAAAAACTCGGAGTCAACGCATTAAAGGAAGGAATTATCGTCGGCGTAACATCTGCATTGCTCCTCAAAACAAAAACAGATACAGTCGCGTTGTTTGCGGATACGCATTCAAAATTGCCAGATAGCAAAGCAGCGGCAAAAATAATTGAAGTGCTTGATAAATATCTAGGGCTAAAAGTAGATCCAAAACCACTAGTCCAAACAGCAGAAAGGTTTGAGAAAAAGCTGCAGGAACTTATGGAAAAGAGTAAAGTCGTCACAGAAGAAGCAAAAGAAAAACAGATGAATTATGTTGGTTAGTTTTTAGTTGTTTATTCTTTCATTAGTTTGCTTCATTCTTATGTTTTTCAAAGAAACATTTCATGCATTGAATTTTCATAATAACCCCATTGCACTCAAGTGCAATGGGTCCCCCTGACATTAAGGCTTTTGCTCGTGCGTGTATGGGGTAATAAAACAGTGATAATAAAAAATAACAACGTGGCGCCAACGGGGCGTGGTTTGGCTCCTTCGGAGTGCCCCGTAGGACAAAATACTGTTGCGAAGCCAGTGTTTTGGCCGTAGGCCGCCATCGTTGTTGTTATTGTGAAATTTGGGTTTACTTTGGACCAAAGGTCCATAGTATTACGAGCATAGCTCGAAATAATACCCCACAGCTTGCTGTGACCCAATTTCACAATTCCACAGACGCACCGAATTGCGAGTGGGCAATACTCCGCAGCTTGCTGCGATTGGGATGCCCTACGAGCGGTGCGTCTGTGTTATTTTTTTTGCGTTTCTAAAATTGTTCAGATCCTTATTACTCCGATGAAACTTTTATATACCACCTTCTCTCCACAATATTGATGAACTATTCCGACGCAATTATTGTGCTTCTCAAAAAGCATGTTCCTGAAAATATTGATATAAAACTGGAGACTCCTCCAAACTCCGCATTAGGTGATTTTGCATTTCCTTGTTTTGCCTTGTCTAAGATTCATAAGAAAAGCCCGCAGCTTATCGCGCATGACCTTGCCGCAAAACTGAGCGGAATGGATTCTTCTCTTCTCGATAAAGTCATGCCTAACGGCCCGTATGTGAATTTTTACCTCAATAAAAAAAATCTTTCGACAAGCGTTCTCCACAAAATTCAGCAGCAAAAAGAAAAATATGGACAGCAAATGTCTGGTGAAAAGATTATGGTGGAGTTTTCCAGTCCAAACACCAACAAACCGCTTCATCTCGGGCATGTTCGTAACATCTCTCTTGGAGACAGTATCTCTCGTATTCTTTCTTTCCTTGGTAACGATGTGATCAAAGGATGTCTTGTGAATGATCGTGGGATTCACATCTGCAAATCCATGCTTGCCTACAAAAAATGGGGACACAACAAAAATCCTGATAAAAAATCAGATTTCTTTGTCGGTGATTTCTATGTTCTCTTCGCGAAAAAATCTGCTGAACATCCTGAACTTGAACAAGAAGCGCAGGAGATGCTTCGTCTCTGGGAAAAAGGAGATAAAGAAATTGTTGCACTCTGGAAAAAAATGAATAGCTGGGTATATGCGGGTTTTGAACAAACGTACGCGAAGCTCGGTGTTTCTTTTGACAAATATTATTATGAAAGTGAGATTTATCTTTTTGGTAAAGAAATTGCGCAAGAGGGACTTAAGAAGGAAATATTCTTTGACAAAGACGGAGCGATTGTTGCTTCACTTCAGGAATTTGGTTTGCCTGACAAAGTCCTTGTTCGTTCTGATGGTACAACGATTTACATCACGCAGGATCTTTATCTTGCATTGAAAAAATTTGAAGATTATAAATTGAATAGATCGATCTATGTTGTTGGTTCTGAGCAGAATTTGCATTTTCAGCAATTGTTTGCTATCCTGAAAAAGCTCGGACATAAATCAGCAGACGGCTGCTATCATCTTAGTTATGGGATGGTTAATCTTCCAGAAGGAAAGATGAAAAGCCGTGAAGGAACTGTTGTTGACGCAGATACACTCATCGCTGAATTAACAACCCTTGCTCAAGAAGAAATTCAAAAACGTCACCCTGATCTTGAACCAGTTATTTTACAGCACAGAAGCCGGCAAGTTGGGATTGCTGCGCTGAAATTTCACATGTTGAAAATTGACGCTGCAAAAGATATGGTCTATAATCCTAAAGAAAGTCTGAGTTTTGAAGGTGAAACAGGACCATATGTCCAATATACGCATGCGCGTATTTCGAGCATCTTGCGAAAGCATGGGGGGCTTGCGTTAGATATTTCTCTTTCTCATTTTGGAGAGCGTGAGCTTGCGCTTGCGAGCATACTTGAGAAATTTCCTGCAATTATTATGGATGCAGCTTCTCACTACAAACCGTCGTATATCTGTCGTTATTTATTAGATCTTTGTCAGGAATTCAATAGTTATTACCATGATGTTCCTGTCTTGAAAGCAGAAGAGGATGTGAAGCTTGCTCGTTTGTATTTACTTGCTTCTGTGAAAATTGTGCTTCAGAATGGGTTACGGTTGCTTGGTGTTGAAGCGCCTGAAGAGATGTAGAAATATTATATCGGTTGTTCTTTTTCTTGTTTTAATCGTTCTGCTGCTTTTCTGATGCGTTCTTTGTCTTCTTCATACCTCTTTCTTTGTGCCTTGTTCCACTCTTCATCAACATCTCGACTCGTTTTTGATTTTTGTTGATCAACGACAATGTATGGGATTCTCATCTCAGCGAATGATTTGTGAATCCAAGAATCTTCGCCTGGCCATTCCGTGTAAATCCGACCTTTCTCTTCTTCTCTATCTTCACGAATGTGATATGCACCAAGCACTGCAACTAATGGCTTTCTTGTTCCACGTACGTTGTCAGCAATAACTTGCGCTGCTCGTGCTTCTCTTCTGTGGTGGTATGGATGAAGATATGCCAAGTAATTTGAGCGAAAAGTGAGTTTCACTAATCCATGCTTTATATAAAAATCAATAAGGTATTTTTTCTCTGCATAATCAATATAGCAGCCTACAATTTTTTTGACGCATTTTGGAAATCTTGAAAGATTGTACCCTGAGTGCGTCGCAAGCACCCCAAAAATACTAGAAAGCTCGTGCTCTTCAAATGGATTCAAAAGAACGCCTACATTATTTTTTCTTCTCCAATCAGGAAACTGCGTATGTCCATCATAACTCATTTCCATTAGTTTTTCATATTCTTCAGGGGACGTTCTTTCTCTTAGCTTCTTACGCTCTTCCAGAAATTGAGAAAGATATTGTTCAGAAGCATGGTGGACTGGATATGCACTGTTTCTTCGAAGAATTCTTATCTCTGGATAATACACATCATTTGCAAGCATTTCGTGCGCAACAGTATCTGAACCCAAGCGAGCGCAGAGATCTATTTGCTGCTCTTTTAGCGCTTGAATATTGTGCCTTTCTCCCACAACAACAAGACGCGGTTCTCCACGACCATAACATTTTATAGCATCTTCATCATATTGGTGCTCTTTTGCCCATCATCGTACAACATTTTCAACCATTTTACTATCAAATAGTGGTGTACTTTTAAAGTTTACTGCCTCTTTCTTACTCTCGTTTTCTATCTTAAACAACAACCTTTATATATCACTGGAAAATTCAGAATTATACAATTATCAAATAGGCGATCATTATGGCAAAACAAACAGTTGATGCATTGGTTCCAGGAGGAAAGGCAACAGCAGCACCTCCACTCGGTCCAGCACTTGGTCCACTTGGCGTAAACATCGGTCAAGTTATTGTTGAAATCAACAAGAAAACTTCTAGCTTCAAAGGAATGCAAGTTCCAGTCAAAGTAACTGTCGATACAGACACAAAAGAATTTACTGTTTCTGTTGGAACGCCACCAGCATCTGCGCTTATCAAACAAGAAGCAGGTCTTGAAAAAGGATCTTCTAACCCATTAGCAGAAAAAGTTGCAGACATCAAAATCGAACAGGCAATCAAAGTTTCCAAAATGAAACAAGATTCTCTCCTCGGAAAAACAACAAAAGAACGAGTGAAAGAAATCATTGGAACATGCCAATCCATGGGTGTCCTTGTTGAAGGAAAACCAGCACATGAAATTATTGTTGCAATTGACAATGGTGCATTCGCGCAAGAAATTGCGACTGAAAAAACTGAAATTTCTGCAGAAGAACTCAAAGAACTTGAAGTTGAGAAAAAACGTATGCAGGAAGAAATTACCAAGAGACGCGCAGAATTCGAATCACTCGCAAAGGGTATGCTCAAAGAGCTTGGCGAAGCTGCAACAAACTCACAGAAGAGAAACAAGCTTTCCGAAGCGAAGATTCCACAGCTTATTATCGATCAGCTTGTTCCACCTGAAAAAGCAGCTCCTGCAGCAGGCGGCGCAGCGAAGAAGTAATCGCTTTTTTTATTCTTCTTATTTTTTCTCTCTATCTTTCTTCTTGTTTTCTTCAATATTTTACATTACTCAATAATAAAATGATAATTCTGATGAGGACTTTTGCTCAGTGATTTTTAAGGTTTAGTTGGGCGTTTGTTTGTGTTTTTTTGAGATTATTATCTACTCCACTCTTCAGTAGTACTTGACCAAAACCTTTAAATATAACTTACTCCTACTTACTAGTAATTAGTTGGGGAAATTGAGACTACTTTCTAATCACCTCTTTTCCCGAGCAATGCCCTTCGCAAGAAGGGTGTTGCACGGGTTTGTCGCTTCTTGCGATAGCCTTATTGACTTCTTTCAGTTTATTTAGTCTTTAAACACAAATCTTTTACGCAGCCAGTCTCGCTTCAAGAAGATCGTACAATGCTCTTTCTCGCTTCATTGTGTCGTCGTATCCTAACTTAATCGTTGCTTCCACTTTTCTTGAATCTCGTTCAATGAGCGCTGCAGGAACATGCTTTTCTGGTTGGATAAGCACTTTATGAGGAGATCTAGGCATTTCTTCGAGAATTTTCAAGTATTCGGCCATGTATAAGCCATGTCTTGCTCTCGCTGCTTCATGAATTTTTGCGTCAATAGGGTCACTTGTTGCATATCTTTTTACGAGGAGCCTTTCTCCATACCCTCCAGTTGTTGCTGTTTTATCTCTTGGTTCTGTAATAATCTGAATATCTCCTTCGAATGAGACTTGCCGTAAAATTCCTCCATCAATAAATTCTCCTGCACCTTCTATGATTACTGTGCGACCATAGACAATGGGTATTGCGATTGTTGCTTTAATGATGCGTAATGGATCGTATGGATCCCTATTGCTGAACATGTGATGTTCTAATGTTTGCCTTTCTCTGTCAATTCTTGTTGCGCTCATCTGCATCTCAACAGGATGCTGATGGAATGTACTTGGTTCAAAAGGATGTTTTGCAAGAATTTCATCCACAAGATAATCAATATCAAGAATTGGTCTGTTTGTTACTGCTCTTCTTAAGTCTACAACTTCTGGTCTTGTTACTTCTTCAACCCAAATGTGTTCTGCTAATCTGTCTTTTCCAATAAGCGGATAAATCACAGCAGGTGTTCCTGCAGAAGAAGTGGTTGTTCTCTGAATGTATTGTAGAACTCCAAGCGCTTTTAACGCTTTCATCGCACCAACAACATACGCTCCTCCGCCAATCCCTCCTCCTTGACTGACAAGGGTTAGTTTTCGTTCTGCTGTCTCTTCAACGAGCCTCTGTAGGTAAGGGTGCTCTGTTGCCATGCGTTTTCTTGAGATAAAGAACTATATAATTATTCTGACATATTTCTTGATTTTATTTACTCTCATTCTTTTTGCCCTTTCTCAAAATTGTGATACTTGCAATCAAAAATCCTGTTCCTAATCCAAAGAGGAAATACAACACATTTTCTGTTTCTGGAAAAGGAATCTCCATCTTTTTTTCTTTAAAATACATATCCAGATGACTAAACTCCAACGCGTAATGCGCGTAAATAAGCGCGGAGTATGGATCACTCTCTTTCAAAAATGACGCGTATTCATAATAACTATATCCAAGCATTGGAAAGTATCCTTTCTCTTGTTGTTTATTGATGATCTGTCTTACCAACCGCAGCCGCTCTTCAACAAGCTCTGTTAATTCTGATTCATCTCGCACTCCAAATAAACTGAGAATAATGTCCAAGTTCGCTTTTGCCCTGCTTGCAATATCCAGACATAACACATAATTTCCTTTTTCATATTCTTCATTTGCTCTATCCAGATATCCAACAATGTTATCCAAAGGTTCTGTACTAAGCAGTTTTACATATTGATATCGCTCTTCTGCTTCTGCGATTTTCTGAATACATGTTTCTCGCACTGCTTCATTATCCAGTTCAAGTTTCTTGTCATTATTTTCGAAAAATCCTGCCCATGCCTGTGCGCTGTATAATCGTTCTGTCGCGTACGCGATGTCATACGCGCTTTCATTTCCAAGATCTATCGCAAGATTTATGTAGATTTGTTGCAGTGTGTCTTTTGCTTCTTCCAATCGTTCATTTACAACAAGATATGCTTGCAAGTCTGTGCTTGTTTCCAGTTCTTCACTCTCTAGAATATTGTTTACTTCGTCTATAGAATTATTAATCTTTCCTGCTTCTTCTTTTGTTCTGTTCTTGTCAATTCCTGTTTCTGTTAATGTTGCGTAGCTGATTCTAATGTTATTTCCAAAACAAGTACTTGCTCCGACATAATATTTGCCATACGCTGTCGCGTTTTCTGCGCGAATTGTGGTGTTGAGAACTTCTTCATACAAAATTTCTGTTTGATTTCTTTTTTCTTCATTTTCTGCTTGTGGATGACTCTCTCTTGCTGCTTCATATTCTTTGATTGTGGTTTGTGTTCTGCTGCAAAGGTCATTTGCAATATCTTTCATTTTTTCTGTATACCATTCGTCTGGAATAATCTCTTTTTCATTCGCCGCGTACCATTTTCCTGTTATTTCGTATACTGCTTCCTGCACTGTTCCTACTTCTTTTACTTCAACTCCTATTGTATCTCCATACGCAAAGAGATCCACTTCTGTTATATTTGTCTCATTGTTTATTCTGTAAAATTCCGCAGACATATTTGCGAGTCGTTCATTATAACTATGCTCAGGTTTTTCTTCATACCTACTTCCTTTTGGAATCAACACTTTTGTCATACCTGCTTCTTGTGCTGCGTCAATCTTTCCTATTAAACTGCCTACTGGACCAATAAGACCACCAACGTTAATTGTTCCTGTAATCGCGACAGATTCATTGACTTTAAGATTATCCAGCATTGCGATAGTAAGCGTTGTGAGCGCTGCACCTGCGCTTGGTCCTCCTATTATTGTTGCGTCAGATCGAATAGTGTAAAAAAAGTCTTTGTCTGTGCATTCTTTATCTAGAAAATCGCAGGCAATCTGTTGTGCGAATCGTGTGCTGAGTTGCGTGTCGAGTTTTGTTAAGGGAAATGTATCGATGTATACGCCACCGCCACCTTCCTGCACACGGAGATACAAATCTGCTGTTGAGCCTGTTTGTGTTGCCTCAGACACTGCAAGTAGAGTAATATGCCCTATTTTTTGCGCAGAGGTAGGAATAAGAAAAAAGAGAAAAATACAAATCAGGATAATCATGCTTTTTGTTCTCATAGAAAATAAAAAAAATACTGGATTTAAATACGTTCTTGTTTAGATGAAGCCTTTGTCTTGAAGATAAAGCATTACAATGATAATTGCCCCTATAATTATAATAAACCAGATAGGGTCTAAGCCGCCTTTCTTCGTTTGTGTTATTCTCATATTGATTATGCTCATTTGTTGTTTTACTTCTTCTATCTCTTTCCTCATATTTAAATCTTTACGAAGCTCTCTTGTTTCTTGCTGTAAAAAACTGAGTGGAGTAATTATATTCTCCCCATACCAAAAAAATACTGAAGTCATTATTGTTATAAAAGAGATAATTACTATGTACTTATCTTTTGTGTAGAGTGCTAGAACTGTTGCAATTGCGCTAATAATTTGAAATATTGTTTCTTTATTATCCTTTTCCATAATTTCACCTCAAAAAAAAGAAGTGTTGGAAAAGAAATCTCTTCCAACACTTTCCTTTGCGGAAGGAATGTTAATGACTGCAGCCTCGTGTTATTTTCTGTTCTATTTTCTGTGTTTGATACGTTACTGGAACTTTCTGGGGCGGGTATTTCTCCTCTACAGCAATATCTGGTGGCGTTGGAATTTGTTCTCTGCTTTCATATACTATTTGTGGCGCTTCAGGTTTTGGTTCATCATGAGCAATATATGTGGTGCATGAGCCAACTAACCCCATCAGAGAAATTGCGGGCATTGTCATTTTTTGGATAAGTTGTCCTGTGGTGTCCACACCGCACAACGTTTTGATTGCTTCGTATGTGCCTTCTACAAGAATGCAATCTCTGAGTTCAGCGATTCTTCTTTTGCAGTAAGTCAGGATTCCTTGTTCTCCTCTTTTTTGTTCTCTTGTTTTATTCTTTCTCTCTTCTTTACCATCTCCCTCTTCATCATTATTCCCTGCCTCTGCAGTCATACTCTCTAAATCAAGGAAGAATTGTCTTCTTTCTCTATACAAATCCATGTCATGACCGTATTTGATGATTGCGTCTACCTTTTCATAGAGCTGCGCTCGCTCTTTTTGTTGTGTTTCTTTTGCAATTCCTTCTGCTATTTCATAGTGGCCTTCTTTCTCACAGATTTCTAAGAACTTTTTTGTCATTCCTTTTTTTAGCGCGTACTCTGCTGCGGCTTCTGCTTTTCCTGCATTTTCATAAATGCTGATTACTCTTTCAGAATTGTTTATTTTTTCTGCTAATGAGACTGCTTGTTCAACCCATCCTGCTTTCTCGTAATTTGTTATTGCTCGTTCTATAATTTTTTGCTCTTCTGGGGTGTATGCTCCTGCAACTGCTTCATAAAGCATACTTTGGATGCCTTTGCTTTTTTGTCGCTCTGTTCTCTTTTGCGTTGCTACTTTTTCTGCGACTTGTCCCGCTTGTCCATGGTTGTTGCATGCTTCATAATCTTGCAATGCTCTCTCTAGCATTCCTGCTTGTTCTGCTGTTTGTGCTGCATCTTCAAAGTATCCTCGTCTTTCGTAGATTTCCACTCCAAGAACTGGAACTCCAATCTTTCTCGCCGCTTCTGCTGCTTGTTCAATTCGATTCGTTTGTTCCCATAGGTCAATGATGTACAGTGCTTCATCTGTTTCAAGTTTAGTAATATCAATCTCTTTTCTTGCAAGATCGTATTCTTCTGAAGAAAGATCGCGTGTTGGTTTCGCGACTCGCGCTTGAATTGCATCTCTTTTTGCGCGTTGGTCATCACTTTCTTTTCTTATTTTCCAGCCAAGTTGTTCTTCAACCGCAACAAATGCAGACTCACTGTTTGTATCTAAATAGGTGAGCCATTTCGCGTTGCTATTGTCTGTCGCAATGTAATGGTTCACTGCCTGCTGGATGTATCCATTAGGTATGTTGTATTGGTATGCAAGCGTTTCTATTAGTGCTGCTCTTGCTTCATCTGTGTACAATTGAGGAAGTACTTCTCTCAATTCTGCTGTTGCTGTAAATTCCTGCTGTTTTGCTCTCATTTCTGCAAAACGCTCTTTTACTACATCACTTAATCCTGCTCTATCATTTCCTCTCATCTTTCATCCCTCCGCAATATACTCGCTCCCTTTCGGGATGAATGAAAGTAGGCACGCAAACTATATAGAGAAAATCATAATATAATTCGAATACATTCGAATGTGGGTTTATATAGGTCTTAAGAATTTATCTTCTAAATCTCTTAAACAAATTCGCGAAGAATCCTTTTGCAGGAAGAAGCGCTTCTACTTCGCCAACAGTCCTTTGCACATCAGCGACTTGCATTTTTATTTTATTTGCGGTCTCTTTGCTTGTTACGAGTGCATTGACCAATGCTTGTTCTGCGCCCGCTATTCTGTCTATCTCGTCTTTCAACGCATTCGCAATTCGTGGCATATTCGTTAAAAGATTTGTATTATCTTTGAAAATTACATCACTCTTCTTCATTCTCTCTATTTCCCGTCTTAGTGTTTCTTCTTTCAGTGCACGATCTTTCATGACTCTTCCTACGGTGCCAATCATATTTCTTTCTTCTTGTTCTTCTGCTATGATTCTCTGAAGGTTGTTAATATCTCCAAGCGCGGCAGTTGTTGCGTTATTTATTCTTGCTCCAGGGAATGCTTTTTTCCCTTCATCTGTTTGCAAGAACGCAAGCAGTTTATCTTTGAGCGTGTCTTCTATCTGATTTGCAATGGTGATTATTTCTTGCGTACTATTAACGACCGTGTTTAAACTAAGAACTTCTCTTCTTCCCATTGTCTTTTCCATACTGATGCCAGTTTTGAACGCATCAAGCTGTGTTTTGATTTCTTTTTTGCTTGCTTCTATTACTGCATCTAATTTTTTTATATCAATGCCTGTTGGAGGAGCTCCACCTGACATTCCTCCACCACCTGCGTGACTCTTTTGCTCAACAGCTGCTTTAATCTTTCCTATTTCAGCATTAATTTTTGCGGGGATTTCTTTGAGTTCTCTTAATTCTTTAACAGTAATCTTTTCTAGATCTCCAAACGCATCAAACGCTTTATCTTGCTTCTTTATTTCGTCTAGAAGCTTTTTCATTTCATCTTTTATTTCTTTAATAATAGGTTCTGCTTTTTGCTGGAGGAGTTTTAGTTTTTCGAGTTCAGCTTTTTCTTCTTCTTTGATAAACTTTTCAAGTTCTTTTGCGTTTTTGATCTGTTGCGCAAGATCTTTCTTTCGTGTTTTGAATTTTTCAATATTTTTTTCAGAGACATCCGCAACTGCTTTGAGTTCATCAAGCACTGCCTTTCTTGCAGTATCCACTGTTTTTTTGTCTTCTTCTTTTGTCACGGTGTTTCGTAGTGCGTAATTTATAATAAAGGTAAAGGAAATAAACTCAGAAAAGAAAATGACTAACGCTTCTTCAAACACGTTCTGTTCTGCATCAGGAACAAATCCATATTGTTCATTTTTAAGAATGGTTTGCACCCCTGCATTTACTCCTTTGACTTCTCCAAACGCTTTCATCATCCCATTTGCAAGCATAAGCGCTGCTTCAGTTTTTTGTGTCCCTTCTTCCATTGCTTTCAGGTTGCCAAAGTCTGCGCGGAAAGTCTCTCCCAGTGTGCGCATTTGTTGGACATAAGGAATAAATTTATTGATGACTTCTCTTATCTTCTCAATCTCTTGCGGATTTGGTTTTACTTTTGTTGTTGGTTCGGTAGGTTTTTTGCGTGGAAGTTTTCTTAGTACTTCTTCTATTTTTGCACTCTCTATGAGTACTTCTTCTATCTTTGGTTTTGCATCGCCATAGACTTCCATGTGCTTTGAAACGTCTGTAACTGTGGTCACGAGTCCTTCTTGAAGTGCATCTATAAGTTTCTCTACTGGAACAAGCTCTGCTTTTTTTTCAGCAGGCTTCTTTCCTGCATCTTTTCCATGATCTTCTTTTGCTACCATTTTTTTCACAATTTATTATTCATAATCTTATATTAATTGATGTGCCATTGCGTATGCTCTGCATGTTCTGTTTTGTAGGTCGATGAACCCCGCAAGATTATTCTCAAATATGTTTCGTACTTGCTGCGGTATTGCTTGATATGCTGCGTGATCATCCATGATCGTGTTGATAAGACTTTGCCCTGTTGCTACTTCCTGTTGCGCTTGCTGGATAATCGGCATTATTTGCTGCGCAATTGGTCTTGCTTGTTGGAAAAGTTGATCTCGTTGTTGGATAAGATTTGGAGGAACTCCTCCAGACATTCCTGCTCCTGCTTGAATTTGTTGTGTAATAGCATCAATTTGTTGAATGAGCGGCATGAGATTATTATTGATTGCTTGCTCTGCTTGGGTGACATGCCCCTGCAATGCTTGCGCATTTGTTCCAAATGCACGCATCGCATCAATCCGTTCTGCTGGTGTTGCGGGAGGGTGCGTTGTTCCGCCTGCAGGAGGATGTGTTCCAGGTGGGGTTGCTCCAGGAGGAGTTGTTGCTTCTGCGGGTGTCGTTGCTGCAGGTGGTGTTCTTCCCAATCGTTCACCAATTGCGCTCACGACTGTATCGCCACCTAACGCCATAATCAGATTATAAAATCCTGCGACTAACGCGAGAATACCGCCCCACATTAATGGTTCTGTCAAATCTCTATAGAGTTGTGTTTCTGGAGAAGAATTTGCTTGAATATTTCCTATTAATCCGAAAATAAATATCGTGATGAGAATGTAAATAATGCCTCGGAGAATTCTGTGCAGCCTGTCGTCTCCTGCGAGCAATTTTTGATTAATGACAAATCCAATTCCTGCAGGAAGCATTGCAAACAAAATAACAAGCAGCGCATGATACATTCTGAAAATGTAGAGCATTAATTTGTACGGAACAAGGATTGCTGTTGTTAACGCGATAACAAACGCAATCACTGCGACCGCGCGCTTCATTGGTCCTTCTGCTAATTGAGGAATTCTCATTCCAGCGCCATGAAGCACTGCAAAAATAATGACGAAGAACGCAAATTTTAGCCAGACGGAAAATGCCGCTGTTGTTCCGAGATTAAAGAAAATATATCGAAGCTTGCTCGTGACTGGATCCATCAGCGCTGCGTGAACTATCGTTATGTTGAGCAGAAATACCAGTACTGTTGTGAGTGAGAATTTTTGTAGGTGTTTCATCACTTCTTTTCCCCTTTTTGATAATTCATTTGATTTTCAGGGAATCGCAGTATATAAAGCTTGCTGTCGTGTTTAGAATTTCTTGACTATTTTTTAATCGTAAGGTTTATATATATCTCTTTCTCAAAAATGTTCATGGCATTAGAAGGAATTGTTTTAGTCCCTGCATTGGTCGTTGGAATTATTATAGGTCTTGTTGAAATTTTCTTTGTTCATGAAGATGAAGTAGGGATGGGTTGGTTCATGCATGCAATGCACGCGCTGCCTTTCACGATGTTCTTCGTTTTTGTCAGCATGAACATTAGTTTTGTTTTCGGGCTGCTCAATCTCGCGCTTACAGAAACTCTTTGGGTTGACCTTGGTGTTCGTATTGTTATTGGCATTGTTGCAATGGTCAAAATTGGTAGCGCTGCAGCAATTGTTGGTCGTATCGGCGAAAAATGGTATCATACACTCATTATTGGTGTACTGATCATTGTTGCTCCGTACGCTTGGGATCTTGTTGGACCAAGCATCACACCAATGCTTCCAAGCTGGGCGCAGTAATAGGTTATTTTATAGTTATATAATAGAGGTGTTAATATGGGTAAAGAGGAAAAAACAAATCTGTCTTTGGTCGTACTTGTCGGTATTGTTGCTGCTGTTGCAATAGTTGTATTGTTATTGAATGCAGGTGCTGAGAATAGTTTGGGTGATGTGACTGGTCAGGCAATCAAAGTTACAAAGATGGGCTCAGTATCTTCATCTACAAATTCTATTTCTCCCTCTGTAAATTCTGCACAGTGTTGCGATTGGAAAGATCAAGATGGAACCTGTACAAAATGGGTTGATTGTTAAAATACAATTCTCTTATAATCTTTATTTTTTCTTGTTTGTTTCCCTCTTCTTTATCTTTTTAGCTTTTCTTGATTTCTGGATTGTCACATATTATTTTTACTAATAAAGACCCCAATTGACCACGTCCTTCTTTGACGTGGTCAATTGGGTCCCCAACGCGTTCATGCGTTGGGTGCGTGTATTTTTCTTTGCTGCGCAATTTTTAAAATAGGATCAAACATTGGAAAAAAATTGGATTCTATTTTTCTCTCCACAAAGTTTAAATAAATGGTTTCTCCATCTTTTCTTTATGGCATTAATTCAACAGAGGATTACTATTATTCGCATGCGACGGCCGGAGACGCCTTCGCTCAACGAAGAGTTACAGTGGTTTGGTTCTTCTCTTGGCTTGTTTAATCTTCGCGACAAAGACAAAAGCTGCTTTCGCATTTTTATAGAGTTGCTGAAAGCAACAAAAACAAACAGAAGCATCACGAGCGATGAACTTGCTGAACGACTTACGTTGACTCGTGGAACTGTTGTGCATCACATCAACAAACTCATGGAGACAGGGCTTGTGGTCTATGAGAAAAAAGGATATATGCTTCGCGTCAATAATCTTTCTGCACTTATCGATGAATTGGAAGAAGATATGAAACGAACCTGCGCGACATTACGGAAAATCGCAGAAGATATTGATGTACGGATGAAACGTTAAACATATTATCCGTTAATTATTTCTTTAACTTTTTACTACCTTATCTCTTATTCAACATCGCTTCTACTTCTCTATATTCTCTGACCCACATAAGTCCAATTTTAATTAACGCTTTGTTAAACTTGTCAGAAATTTTGTACGTTTTTTTGTAGAGGTCGTAGTCGATAAGCCCCATGCCTTTCATGGGAGTGAGGATTCTATCATAGAATTGGCGTTTATTGTAGCTTAATTTTACTTTCTTATTTTTATATTCTGGTTCATCTAGCTCTGCGACAAACGTGCCGTCGTGCAACTGCATCGCAAACAGAGACATTTCTGTTTTTGTAATCTCTCCGCCTTTTTCTTTCATCATTTTGATAAGAAGTTTACCTACTATTTTTTGCTGCGGTGTCGCGAAAATAACTTCATAGATATCTTCTGGCAAATTAAAGATGTCAAATAAGATAACCATTGTCCCGCGGTGTTGGCAATTCGCTGTATAGAACTATAGTCGTATACAGAGTAGCACAAAATACCGCATCTACACCCCATTATATCATAGGTGGAACCAGTATATAAAAGTTGCTACTGAGGAAGGTTTTCTTGTTTGTTTTGTTCGCGTCCTGTTTCCATTTAAGCATTTTTTGCTTCAAATATTCGCTCAGTAAAGTCCACCTACACAATTTATCCTTTATTAAAAATAAAAAAGATTAGGGATTCAAAAGCTCATCAGGCGAATAAAAGAGTGAGGCGATTAGAAATGACGAGACTATTAATGAAAAAGAAAATAAAAAAGTAAAATAGAAAACTAACCCGTCTCAACGTTTGAGAATAATTCTCCACTGACCGTGTGACCAAACGCGCTGGAGGATGTTGCGGTATAATAATTGACGTCAACATTTACTTTGTATTTAGAACCTTCAGTCATTCCTCCTAAACTCGCACAATCTGCTGCGCTCACGACAAAGAATCCGCCGTCAGACACTGCTGCAGGCGTAGAACCATCCGCGCCAATATCTGTTGATCCTGCGGAATCATAAATAGTAACGACACAATCTCCAAATCCTTCCGGAGATGTTGCGTTTGTCAACGTATTGTTCACATAAATCGCTTGTCCAAGATTGTTTTGTAATTTCACTGTAATGTCTCCTGTTGAACCATCTGAATTCATTAAATAATCCTTACAAAGGAACTGTGATCCGAATGTACAACGTTCTGGCAAGAATTTTGTCGGACTCAAGACACCGAAATATGCCAACGCTCCAATCATAATAAGAATGACTAAGAATGCCCATCCATAGGTCATTAAAAATTCTAACGCGCCCTGCGCTTTTTTGTTTTTGAAAGATAAAGATTTTTCCACACCATTCACCTCTATTTTTACAATTATTAATTCTACTTATTTTTTCTGCTTCTTCTTCTATATAAATGTTGCTTTTGTCTCATTCATCACTTTTTAATCGTACGGAAAACTATATATAGCATCTTCACTTCTATATTTTATCTTTTTGGAGGGATTTTTATGAAAACAAAAAAATTAACACTAAACATATCTATTCTCATTATATTCTTGCTCTTTGCGCAAACAGTTTTTGCTGCGAGCTGGCCGGCAGACTCTACTGCAACAGAACTTGCTGGTGCTTTGGGTACGTATGAACCAAGTGGTATTGTCTGGCATTCTCGACTGAACACACTCTTTTTAGTGACTGATCCCAGCATAGGTTATTCAGGAAGAGTAACGCAAATGAACACTGATGGTTCAGGAGTTACTCACTGGTCAATAGGCGGAGATCTCGAAGGAATTGCAATTGCGGATCCATCATCAAATTATGTTTATGTTCTTAATGAGTATCCTTACGCACTTTATGAATTTGATTTTAACACTGGGACAAAAACAAAATCTTGGGATTTAAGCAATGTGGTTCCTGCGCCTGTTGATACGAGATATGGTTTAGAAGGAATGACCTATATCCCTGCAGAATATTACTCGACAAGTAGTGGTCGTGGCGTTTTCGTTGTTGGATCACAAGAAACAGGTACTCTTTATTTCTTAGACATTGATACCTCTACAAGCGGTGGGTCTGTCACTCTCTTGCGCAGCATGACTCCAGGGGGTGCATGGCTTTCTGATTTATTTTATGATCGAGAAACAGATGTTTTGTATGTCCAATATAGCAGCACTGTTGTAGAAATGGATTTGCAGGGAACAGTTCTTGCAACATATACTGCACCTGGTTCTGATCAAGAAGGAATTGCACTTGCAACAACATGTTCAAGTACTACAACGACAATTTATATTGCTTCTGATACGCCAGCATCTGTAAAAGGATATGATAATTATCCTATCACTTGTCCATCATCTGGATCAGGTGGTTCTGGCTCTACAATAGCAGTTTGGCCTGCTTCATCTTCAGGAACAAATGTTGGCTCTGGATTATCCTCTTCTTTTGAACCAAGTGGTGTTGTCTGGAATTCAGCGAGCAACAAACTTGTTGTTGTTAATGATAATGGTGGCGTCAGTACTATGAACAGCGATGGAAGTTCTGTTACTTCTTTGACGCTCTCTGGAGATTTGGAAGGAGTTTCAGTTTCTGGCGCTTCAGCTGCATATGTTTTGAATGAATATCCTTTCGCGATTTACGCCTTCAATACTGGAACAGGAACAAAAACTGCAACATTGGATTTGAGCAGTATAGGAATAACAACTCCAAGCACAACCAGCAATGGACTCGAAGGAATAGCATACATTCCAGATGGTGCTCATTCTTATGGAACAACATCCTTAGGCGGCATTTTCGCAGTTGGTTCATCTGATGATGGTAGAATTTATTTTGTCAGTGTTCCAACGTCTTCAGGAACTGCAACGCTTCTCGGTTCAATACAACCAGCAGAAGAAGCAATTACCGATATGTTTTATTCTTCTGAAACAGAACTTTTGTATGTTCTTTATGGAACAACACTCCGCGAAATGACTGTTGATGGGACTGTTGTCATGACGTACACTTCTGTACCAGGAACAGATCCTGAAGGATTTACTTTTGTCTCTGATTGTTCTGCTTCAACAGCAGATGCGTACATTGCAAATGATGAGGGAAATACAGTAATGAAATACACTGGATACCCAATTACTTGTTCTGTAGAACCAACACCAGAACCTGTTGATCCAGACACTGATGATGATGGTTTATTAGACACAGAAGAAGCAACGTATGGAACAAATCCATCTCTTGCTGATACTGACACAGATGGCTTAACAGATTATCAGGAAGTTATTACTTATGGCACAAGCGGAACAGTTGCAGATTCTGACAGTGATGGGTTCTCTGATTATCAAGAGATTGTTATTTATGGGACAAACGCTTTAGTATCTGATTCAGATAGTGATGCTTTAACTGATTATCAAGAAGTTGTGACATATGGTACAGATGCGCTTGATACAGATAGTGATAATGATAGCTTAACTGATTATCAAGAAGTTGTGACATATGGTACAGATGCGCTTGATACAGATA
>CAYLMH010000005.1:0-96 GCA_964385055.1 uncultured Methanosarcinales archaeon | reverse complement strand
GTGATAATGATAGCTTAACCGATTATCAAGAAGTCGTTACTTATGGAACAAACGCGCTTGATACAGATAGCGACGATGATAGCTTAACCGATTATC